>JAEZYO010000211.1 GCA_023419055.1 Pseudomonadota bacterium
CTGACCTCCCGAGCCCGCCGTGCCGGCGCTGCCACCCGCCGCGCCGGCGCTGCCGCCCGTGGTCGGAGGCGCTCCCCCGCTGCCGCCGGCACCCCCGCTTCCACCGCTCGCTCCCGTACCGCCTCCGGCGCCTGGCTGTGGGTTGTCGGAGCTCCCAGCGGAGCACGCAAGGGCCAGCGCGGCCGAAGAGAACAAGGCGAGGGTCGAGCTACGGGAAAGGAAAAGCATGAGGCCTTGCAGTTTGCCCGAAGTCAGGGCGCTTGCGAACGGCTCGATGTCGGGACGCAGGGGCGCGGGGCACCTGCTCTGCAAATTTTCCAGTGAGTCGTGTGAACACGTTGTCCACAGGGTACGGCTCTTGCACCCTTTCCAGTGACCTCGTTCGACGGGAGGGCAAGCCATGGGAACCGTGTTCTGGGTGGTCGTGATCGTGGTGATCGCGCTGGTCTTGATTTCGCGCATCGGGGCGTCGCTCCCGCGGCCGCCTCGCTTCTGAGTCGGTGCCCGTCGACGCATCGAGCTACCCGCGAGCGTGATCCTCGCGCTAGGTCAGCTGTTGTCATAGCGGGCTCAGCGAGCGGTTGCTGTGTGCCGAGCGCTACGGCAGTCTCGCGTTCACGTCATGCAAGAGCGAGGCTTCTCCCTGTCCCAGCTGGACGCCGTCGACTGGCTCCGGTCGCTCGACGCCGAGTCCCTCGATCTCGTCATCACGGATCCGCCGTACGAGTCCCTGGAGAAGCACCGCGCCGTCGGCACCACTACGCGCCTGAAAAAGAGCAAGGCCTCGAGCAACGAGTGGTTCTCTATCTTCCCGAACAGCAGGTTCGAGGACCTCTTCAAAGAGGTTTATCGCACGCTCAAGCGCGACACGCACTTCTACTTGTTCTGCGATCAGGAGACCATGTTCGTGGCCAAGCCGATCGCGGAGTCCGTCGGCTTCAAGTTTTGGAAACCGCTCGTGTGGGATAAATGCAAGATAGGTATGGGATACCATTACCGGGCTCGCTACGAGTTCGTGCTCTTCTTCGAGAAGGGCAAGCGCAAGCTGAACGATCTCGGCATCCCCGACGTCATTTCGGCGCCGCGCGTGCTCAACGGGTACCCGACTGAAAAGCCCGTCGCTGTCTCGGAAGTGCTCGTGCGACAAAGCACCGACGAGGGAGAGCTCGTCGCGGATCCTTTCTTGGGCTCTGGCTCCGTGGGCGTGGCTGCGATCCAGAACGGTCGTTCTTTTCTCGGTAACGACCTGTCGACGGTCGCGCTCGATACGGCGCGCGCGCGGCTGGTGGAGGCTGGGGGAGTCGAGGGCGTCGTGCTCGGTGGTCGCCTCGAGCCTCAGCTCAAGCTGGCGCTGCAGGGAGCGTAGAGCGATGACCGGCACCGAATATGCGAACCTGATCGCCGCCTATCTCACGCGCAACTATGGCAAGCGCGGGCTCTCGGTATACCGGGAGGTGCCGCTCGGCAAAAGCATCATCGGGAAGAACCGCCGGGTCGACGTGTTCGCGGTGCACGACGCCTCCTCCAAGGCTCTGGCGATCGAGTGCAAGGTGCAGACGTCCACGGGCACCGCCGACGAGAAGATCCCGTACACGCTCGAAGACCTCGCCGCGATGCACGTGCCCGCCTTCGTCGTTTACGCGGGTACGGGCTTTTCGGACGGTGTGCTGCACATGCTCCGCAGCAACAAGCGCGCCGCGTATTGTCATCCCGAGCCTTCGCTCGAGCCGGCGCAGAGCACCATCGAGCTCGACCATATCGTCGCCATGACCTTCGGCTGGTGGGACGCCGTGCTGCGGGACAAGCGACCCTTCGATCTCGATTCCTGGCTCGCTTCCCGCACGGCGCCCTCCGTCGCGCTGACAGCACCCTCGGTTGCGGTTGTCGCGCCCGAGCCGATACCCGTCGTTGCGGAGCCGGCCATCCTGTTGAACCCGGCTGGCGCGCTGCCCGAAGACAGTAATTGACGCGGCCGAGCTCGCGTCAAAGGTCGACGTAACGATAGGGCGCGGCGTCGAGGTGCAGGTGGTCGTCGTGTCCGCCGTGACCGGGCCCGAACATGCTGCGGAAGATGTCCGGACGCTCTCGAAGGCGATCCGTCAAGAGCGTCAGGAAGCGCGCGTGCGTCGCGGCGACGCCGCTGTCGGCGTTCCAGTGCTTGGCGACGCGAACCTGAAAGGAGCGCGCGAGCGCCGGCGGCAGAGCCGCGGGGACGGGGCTCGCTTTGGGCGCGGGGGCAAAGTCGAAACCCACGAGATCGAGCGCGTTTCCGAGCGCGTGCTCGCTCACCACCCACGAACGATTGCGCGTTGGGCGGCAGTTGAAGGAGCCGTAGTGGCGGATGCGGCGGGGCGCTCGACCGTAAACCTCTTGGCTGACTTCCACCACGACTGCTTCGAAACGTTCGAGCCGCTCCTTGAATAGCGGGCTCACGAGGAGCGCGCCGTGGTAGCGCAGCGTCGCGCCGGGGTAGCTCACCATCGACGCTCGGTCGCAGGTCGGCTTCTCGCCCTCCTCGAGCCAGCGCTCAACGCTGTCGAGCTCGTAAGCATCACCGCGGAGCGCGTTCCAGCCCGCGAGGAGCTCGAGGCGGGGAGACCGCGTGCCTCGAGGCTCGCTCGGAGGGTGAGTGGCGGGAGCGCCTGATGACCCTGCGTTCACCGCCAGCGCCGGCACTGCTTCGGGAGGCTCCGGAGCGCCCTCGCGAAAGGGTAGGTGTGAAGAATCGAGCAGCGCGCAACCCGAGACGAGGAACACGATCGAGCTCGCGAGCCGCCGAAGGATCGGCGTGGACAACGAGCTCAGGGATAGCAGTGTTCGACGCGATTCCAAGGGCGGCGGGCGACGACAGACTCAGTCGAGCGAATCTTCCGAACCTTGTCCGCTCGGCACTCGCAGCGCCGCGAGAAGGGGGCTCGAGACGGCGTCGCAACTTGCCACGGCGTCGCGAGTTGTCTCGGCCATCGACTCAGGGCCCAGCCCAGCCGAGCCGCACGAGGTAATAAAAAATGATGAGTCGAGGCACTCGCAGCGCGGCCAGTATGGCGAAGAAGCGGATGGGGAGCCTGTTGAGTCCGGCCAGGTAGCAGAGCACCGAGTACGCGATGGGGAGCAAGCTCGCGATCAAGGCGGCTCGATACCCCCAGCGCTGAAACGCGCGCTCGGCGCTCTTTCGAGGGCCCTCGAGCCGGCGAGCGACGAAGCCGACGCGCCCGAGGCGCTTCGAGAGTTCATAGCCCAGGTAGCCGCCGAAGAGGGAACCTGCACAGATAGCAGCCAGGGCGGCCAGCTGCGGGACGCCGCCGGTGATCGCCATGAGCATGTAGAACTGTGGAGGGATCGGGAAATGGAACCCGTCCGCGATCAGCGTTCCTAGAGCCATTCCGGCGTAGCCGAAGCGCGCGACGAAGGTTTCGCCGAGCGCCGTGAGCTCCGGGCGAACGAAGCTCGCGAGCCCCGCCACGACCAACAGCAGGGCCACGAGGCCGGCGCACAGTCGTGCCAGCTCTGCCGCCCCGAAGCTCGGCATGCGGCCGGACAGCTCGTTCGGTTCGCTCGTCACAGGGTCGGGTTTTTCCATGCGGCGCCCGGCGGGGCAAATCAACCCTCACGCTGAGCACGAGATTTGCTCGTGGGGCTGCGCGAGCGCTCCGACCGCAAGCCCATGAGCGATCCTCTTTCCGATACCGAGCTGCGTTTCCGGGTCATGACGTACAACGTGCATGGCTTCGTCGGAAGCGACGGAAGGCGCGACGAAGAACGCATCGCGAGAGTGATCGAGGAGCTCGAGCCGGATCTGGTCGCCCTTCAAGAGGTCACCGTGGAACCCGACGCCGGAAGCGGCGCTCGAGGCGAACGGCTCGCTCGCCGTCTGAACATGAGCTGTCACTTCAGCTTTACTCGAGCAAACGGTGCTGGTGACTTCGGCAACGCCGTCCTCAGCCGTCACGCGTGCGAAGTGGTGGCCGAAGGAGCGCTCCCGCGCCTGCGGGGCGAGAGCCGCGCGGTGCAGTGGCTGCGCGTGATGTTGCGAGGCGCGAGCGTCCACCTCATGAACACGCACCTCAGCATTTGGTACCCGGAGCGCGTGCTCCAGGTGCGGGCGTTGCTCGGCGCCGAGTGGATGCTGCGCGCCGGTACCGAGCTCCCGCTCGTCGTCTGCGGCGACTTCAACTCCACCAGGATCTCCGGCGTTCACCGGCGCTTGCAGCGAGGGCTCCGCGACGTCCAGAGCTCTGCGCGCTGGCTGTCGGCGTCCACGTGGCCCGCCGCGTTCCCGTTCCTGCCCATCGATCATCTCTTCGTGAGCCCCGATCTCACCGTCCACTCTCGATCCATCCCCGATGACGAGCTCGTGCGGGCGGCGTCCGATCACCGTCCGCTCGTGGCGGAGCTCGGGTACCGCGCGCGCCTGCCCGACAAGAGCGGCGCCATTCGAAGGGAGCCTTGAATTGCCGATCCTTGCCCCAGGTAGAAACTGCTATCTTCTCCCGAGCGCGAAAGAGTGCCGCGCGATCGTCGATGCGCGAGCCTACTACCGAGCCTTCTATCGCGCTGCCTGTCGAGCGCGGCGCTCGATCTTGATCGCGGGTTGGCAGTTCCACACTGGCGTCGCCTTGCTGCGCGGAGAGGACGCCGAAGGTGCCCCCTACCCGGTCACGTTCCTGGCTCTGCTCGACGCGCTCTGCCGCGAGCGCCCCGAGCTCAGGGTTTACATCCTGGCCTGGGACTACAGCCTGGTCTACGCGCTCGAGCGAGAGTGGCTGCAGAGCCTCAAGTTTTCGTTCCAGGCGAGCCCGGCGATCCGGTTCGAGTTCGCGAGGCACCCCGCTTTCACGGGAAGCCACCACCAGAAGTTCGCGGTGTTCGACGGCGAGCTCGCGTTTGCCGGAGGGCTCGACCTCTGCGACGAGCGTTGGGACGATTGCAGTCATCGGAGCCAGAACCCCTTCAGGGTGAATGCCTCCGGGGAGCGTTGCCGCCCGAATCACGAGGTGCAGGCGGCCGTAACGGGCGAGGCCGCGGCCGCCCTCGAAGGGCTGTTCCGGGATCGCTTTCGGCGAGCCGTCGGTGAAGAGCTCGTTCTGGAGAAGCCGAGTCCGGAGCAGGCGCCCACTTACGACCTCGACGCGCTGCTCGCCGAGAACAGCTACCCGCTCCGTTCCGCGACCGTAGCCCTCAGCCGGACCAGCTCCGAGGAGCCGGAGCCCATCACCGAAGCTCGAGCGCTCTACCTCGACGCGATCGCGGCCGCCGAGCGGCTCATCTACGTGGAGACGCAGTACTTCACGTCGCGTTCGGTCGCGGCGGCGTTCGTCGCGCGGTTCTCGGACCGGACGCGCCCGCCTCTCCAGGTCGTGGTGATGCTGCCGCGGGGCGCGGACAACTCCAAGGAGAAGTTCGCGCTCGGTCCGGCGCAGAGCTCCGCCCTCGAGCAGCTCGAGGCCGCGGCTCGAGCCGGCCAGCACGAGCTCAGGCTGCTCTGCAGCACTCCGGAGGGTGATGGATCCGCCGCGACCTTCATCCACAGCAAGGTGCTGATCGTCGACGACACCTTCCTCGTCATCGGTTCGGCGAACTTCACGGAGCGGAGCATGGGCGTCGACAGCGAGCTCTGCCTCGCCTGGGAAGCCGAAGGCGACGCCGAGCTCGCGAGCGACATTCGGGAGTTCCGGGCCGCGTTGCTCGCGGAGCACGCCGGAGCGAGCGCCGCTCGGTTTCTCGAGGTGGAAGGACTCGTCGAGCGGATCGACGCGCTGACGGGCGCCGGGCGGCGCCTCGAATCCTGCTGCTTCGAACGTCAATCCGCGAGCCCCCTGCGGAACCAGATTTTCGATCCGGGTGAGCCCCCGACTTCGCCCTTCGCCCCCATCGTCAAATGACGGGACGCCCGCTCTTTCTGCTCCTCGTTTGGGTGAGCGGCTTCACCGCTCTTCCCTTAGCCGCTCGAGCCCAACCGAGCGCGGTGCCTCACGCCCTGCCGGCCGCGAGCGCGAGCGTGAGCGTCTCGACGGCTCCGGCGCCGCACCCCGACTCTCCCGCTGCATCGCTCGGACGGTACCTCGATCTCACGCGGCGAGGACGTTACGCCGAGGCTGCCGCCTACCTGCAGCTGCCTCGAGGCGGAGCGCGAGGCGCAGAGCTCGCCGAGCGGCTTCGTCGGGTGCTCGATCGCCACGGTTGGCCGGAGATCTCGCGTGTCTCCGGCGAGCCGAACGGAGACGGCAACGACCGGCGACCCTTCGGTGTCGATCAGATCGCGGAGGTGCCTGACGCGGACGGAAAGCCCGTGGCCGTGCTCCTGACTCGCGTCCCGGGTCCGGAAGGAGCGCGCTGGCTGTTTGCCAGGTCGACGGTGGAGCGGGTGGATGAACTCTACGCCGAGCTCGACGAGCGCTGGTTGCTCGACCGTTTGCCGACGCCGCTCCTCAGGCCGGGCCCGGGCAACCTGCTCTGGTGGCAGTGGCTCGCGCTCCCGCTCCTTTTGGTCCTGGCGTGGTCCCTCGGGCTCGTCCTTGGTCGCATCACCGGGGCGATCGCGGTCCGGCTCGCGCGAAAGACAGCGCGAAGCTGGGATGACGAGTGGGTGGCTCGGCTGAAGGCGCCCGTGAGCGCAACCTGGGCGGTGCTGATCCTGTTCGTGGTCGTGCCGTGGCTCCGACTCTACCCCCCGGCTCACGCAACCGTGAGCGGCATCTTGCGGATCGCTCTGCTCGCGATCTTGTTCTGGGCGCTGCTCCGCACCTTCGACATCCTGGCCGGCGCCGTGGGTAACAGCCCGTGGGCGGGCTCGCACCCGGCGTCTCGCTCGCTCGTTACGCTCGCTTCCAGGGTCGCGAAGGTCGCGCTCTTCGCGATGGCGGTGATCGCGCTGTTCTCTCAGCTGGGATATCCGGTCGCGAGCTTGATCGCCGGGCTTGGCATCGGCGGGCTCGCGTTCGCGCTCGCCGCGCAGAAGACGGTGGAGAACCTGTTCGGCGCCTTCTCCATCGGCGTCGACCAGCCCATCCGCGAAGGCGAGTTCGTCGACGTGGAGGGCGTGAAGGGAACGGTGGAGTCCATCGGCTTGCGCTCGACGCGCCTGCGCACGCCGGCCCGCACGATCGTGACCATCCCGAACGGCAAGCTCGCCGAGATGCGCCTCGAATCCTTTGCAGCGCGCGACAGGATGCACCTCGGTTTCAAGATAGGCATCGAGTACGGAGCCACCGCGGCGCAGATCGAGGGGATCGTTCAGGCATTCGAGGGCGTTCTCCGCGCCCACCCCAAGGTGTTCCCCGACGGCGTGAGCGTCAGCCTGGTGGGCTTCGGCGAATCCGCTCTCGAGATCGAGACGAATGCCTGGTTCAGAGCCTCCTGGAACGAGTTCGTGGCGATCCGACAGGCGCTCCTGCTCGAGTTCATGCAGATCGTCGAGCGTTTCGGCGCGAGGATTGCGATGCCCGCGCGCCGCGTGCACGTGGAACGCGAGGTCCCGCGGCGTCGCGCCGAGGACGCGCCCCGCGTGGAAGTAGTTAGCCGAGCAGGTTCAACAAGCCCCTGAGCGGCAGCTCCGCCCAGCGCGGCCGGTTGTCGAGCTCGTAGCCGAGCTCATAAAGCGCCTTCTCCAGGAGGTGTATCTCGAGCAAGAGCCGGAGCTCGGCTTCGCCCTCGGGGAGGAGGCCGGAAGGCCCGATCGCCGAGAGGTAGCTCGAGAGGAACTGCGCCCCCACCCAGGAGTAGAAGAGCTCTGCCCAGGGCGCGAGCACCCGGCGGTCTTCGTCACGAATCTGACTACCCGGGACGTCGAGACGGAGCGCGCCCAGGGCAGCGTAGTGCAGCGAACGCAGCATTCCGGCGACGTCCGCCATGGGTGACCGCTTGCGACGGCGCTCCGCTCGCGAACGAGCGGGCTCGCCCTCGAAGTCGATGATGAAGAAATCGCGACCCGTGTAGAGCACCTGTCCGAGGTGATAATCGCCGTGGACCCGGATGGTCGCACCCTCGAGCTTTCGGACGAGCACCTGGTCGAGGCGGGCTCGAATCTGGCTCTTTCGCTCGAGCAGCGCGTGCCGCAGCGGCTCGACGTCGGGCGGTAGCGTCGCGAAGGCGAGCTTGTCGAGCGTTCGCGCGCAGAGGTTGCGGAGCGACTGATAGAACGAGCGCTTCGACAGCGCCGTGAACGGAGCCGGCTCGAAATCCGGGTTCTCTCGTGCCTCCGAGAGCGCGACGTGAAGCTCCCCCGTGCGCTGTCCGAGCAGCCGTGAGAGCGGCAGGAACTCCTGCAAGAGCTGCTGTGCCTCGTCCGGTAGCGGCGCGAAGGAGAGCGCCAGGACGTCGGCGCTCGGCTGCGGTTGAGTCGCGGAGGGCAGGACGAGCACGCGCTCGAAGAAGTCCTGGGCCTGGTCGATGGCGAGCTGCCAGGCGTCGCCCTCGTTCGGGACGTAGCGCTGCAAGACGAACAGCGTCGAGGTTCGAGCGCGCTTCGTCGTCACCTCTGCTCCGCCCAGGAGCTCGGGCACGTTGGGTCGGAGCTCGACTCGATTCAGGTGCTCGAGCATCTCGAGCTCGACGCTGCGCCCGTCTTCCACCTGGCGCAGGAGCTTGCCCATGTAGCGCGTGCCGAGCGCGTAAGACGTGTTGCTCTGCTCGACGCCCAGCGCCCGCGGCGTGAGCGAGGGCGGACCCGCGCCCTCGTCCGCGGGTTGCGCGCTCGGCTCGGTCGCTCGAAAACCCACGAGGACGTGGTGGGTCCCTTTGACCCTGCCTCCCCCGAGCGCGAGATCATGCAGCGCGGTCCCCACCTCGCCGTCCGCCGTGGCGTCACACACCCAGGCGTAGAAGCGGGTCTCGGTGGAGCGCCGGAGCGCGAGGAGCGCGTTCTTGGGCTCCTCGCTCTGGCTCACGAATCGTAGGGGGAGGACGTACGTTTCCGGGTCACCCTCGCTGAACGCGACCTCGACGAAGATCAGGTAGAGCTCGTTCGGGCTCGGCGTGAGCGCGACGCTGTCGATCACCGTCGCTCTCGCGATCCGCCGACTCTTGCTCCGGAACCAGCGCCGCGTCGGCAGGTACTTCATGAGCAGCGGCTCGAGCTCCGAACCGCGGAGCAAGAGGTCGGTCAAGGCTCCTTCGTACACGACGGCTCGCGCCGCGAACGCCTGGTCGGCGGCGGCGGTCAGCTCGGTGCCCTGGGCGCGGAGATCGAACCAGAACGCGTCGTGTCCACCGAGCGTGAGCAGGTAAGGTTCGTGGCGCACCTGGGGGAAGAGCACGTTGCCGATGAGCTCGCGCGGCTGCACGCCTTCGAACTCCGAGAGATCGAGCTTCACCCACTGGGGGAAGCGGGAGAGGTTGACCACGATGAGCAGCGTCTCGTCGCCGTAGCGGCGGAGGAACGCCAGCACCTTGCGGTTCTCGGGGGCGAGCAGGTGCAGCGTGCCGCGCCCGAACGCCGAGTAATGCTTGCGGTGCGCGATGGCGCGCTTCATCCACCAGAGGAGCGAACTCGTGTTTCGCTGCTGCACCTCCACGTTGACGGTCTCGTAGTGGTACTCGGGGTCGAGGATCGTCGGTAAAATGAGCTGGTGCGGGTTCGCGCGGGAGAAGCCGCCGTTTCGATCCGGGCTCCACTGCATGGGTGTACGAACGCCGTTGCGATCGCCGAGGTAGGCGTTGTCGCCCATGCCGATCTCGTCCCCGTAGTAGATGACCGGGGTGCCGGGCAACGAAAGGAGCAGCACGTTCATGAGCTCGATGCGCCGCCTGTCGTTCTGGAGGAGCGGCGCGAGCCTGCGCCGGATGCCGAGGTTGATGCGCGTCTGAATGTCCGAGGCGTAGCGCCGGACCATGTAGTCTCGCTCTTCGTCCGTGACCATCTCGAGCGTGAGCTCGTCGTGGTTACGGAGGAAGATGGCCCACTGGCAGCCGTCGGGGATCGCGGGCGTCTGCTCCAGGATGTCCGCGATGGGGTAGCTGTCCTCCATCTGCAGCGCCATGAAGAGGCGCGGCATGATCGGGAAGTGGAACGCCATGTGACACTCGTCGCCCTGGCCGAAATAGGCGACGGCGTCTTCGGGCCACTGGTTCGCCTCGGCGAGCAGCATCTTGTTCTGGAACTTGCGGTCGACGTGCGCGCGGAGCTCCTTCAAAAAGCCGTGAGTCTCCGGCAAGTTCTCGCAGGTCGTCCCCTCGCGCTCGAAGAGGTACGGGACCGCGTCGAGCCGCATCCCGTCGACGCCCATCGAGAACCAGCGATCGACGACCGCGAACATCGCCTCTCTCACCGCCGGGTTGTCGAAATTGAGATCGGGCTGATGGGAGAAGAAGCGGTGCCAGTAGTACGCCTTCGCGACTGGATCCCACGTGAAATTCGAGGTCTCGAAATCCTGGAAGATGATGCGCGCCTGCCGCCATTTACGCGGGTCGTCGCTCCAGACGTAGAAGTCGCGCTCCACGCTGCCGGGAGGCGAGCGGCGCGCGCGCTGGAACCACGGGTGCTGGTCGGACGTGTGATTGAGGACGAGCTCGGTGATGATCTTGAGGCCGCGCTCGTGCGCGGCGTCGAGCAGGCGCTGGAAGTGGTCGAGCGTCCCGACCGACGGGTGCACCGTGTCGTAGTCGGCGATGTCGTAGCCGTCGTCGCGAAGCGGCGAGGGGTAGAGCGGCAAGAGCCAGATCGCCGTCACCCCGAGGTCCTGGAGGTAATCCAGGCGCTCGGTCAGCCCGACCAGGTCACCGATGCCGTCGTCGTCGCTGTCGAAGAACGACCGCACTCGGACTTCGTAGATGACCGCGTCTTTGTACCAGCTCGCTTCGTCCGTCATGAGGTCGGCCTCGAGCTCAGGGGGATCGAGGAGAGGGGGCTCGAGCGCAGCGTCGCGCTACCGGTACGGCGCGCGATGAAGCGCCGGAGGAAACTGCGCACCTGGTCGGGGCCGCTCAGGCGATACTTGGCGCGGGTGGGGGCCGGCCCCGCGCACAGCGTCAGGGCCGACGGCGGCAGGGCCGCGAACATGTCCTCGTCGGTGCGATCGTCACCCGCCGCGATGACCGTGAGTCCCCCCAACTCTCGCCCGAGGAGCCATTGAATGCCGGTGCCCTTGTCGATGCCCTGCGGGCGGACCTCCACGACCTTTCGGCCCGACAGGACGGAGACGGGGGCGCGCGAGAGCAGCGGGATCAGGTTCAGCCGGAGCTCGCGCGCGCGCAGCGCCCCGAGCTGATGCGCGACCGCGCGGTAGTGCCAGGCAAGCCCTGCGGTCTTCTCCTCGACGCGTGCCCCCGGGGTCCGGGACGCGTACTCGTCGAGCTTCTTGCGCAGCGGCTCCATCCAGCTCGTGGAGATGGTGTCGACGTGGCAATGCCAGTCGTTCCCGGCCACGCGCGTCCAGACTCCGTGCTCCGCGATCAAGCCGATCGGCAGCGCGCCGAGCCACTCCTCGAGGGATTCGCGCGTCCGACCGCTCACGACCGCGACCCTCACGCCGCTCAGGGAGGCCAGCGAACCGAGCAGAGCGACGAGCTCGGGATCGGGGCCCGCGGCTTCCGGGTTCTGTCGGATGGGCATGAGCGTCCCGTCGTAGTCGAGCGCGAAGAACACCTCGCGCTCCAGCGCGACGCTGTCGGCCAGCTTGCGGAGCTCGTCGGAGCGCGATCGGAGGTCGGTGGGACGCTGGTCCGTCTCCACGGTCTTCAGCGTGGCGACGAAGGAGTCGGACCACATCTCGATGGGCCGAGAAAAGACGCTCTCGCGGAGCTTCCCCATGCGCTCTCTGCGTTCCGCTTCAGGCATGCGGAGCGCTCGATCGAAAGTCGCAGCGAGCGCCTCCACGTCGTAGGGGTTCACGATCAGGGCGTCCGACAGCTCGCTCGCCGCGCCGGCGAACTCGCTCAGCACGAGGACGCCGTCTCCGTCCGAGCGCGACGCCACGTACTCCTTGGCGACGAGGTTCATGCCGTCTCGGAGCGGGGTGACGAGCATGACGTCGGCGGCCCGGTAACTCCCGCCGAGCTCGACCGGCGCCACGGAGCCGTGGACGTAGTGGATGGGCGCGGTGTGGAGCGTGCTGTAGATGCCGTTGATGCGCCCGGTCAGCTCGTCCATTTCGCGCCGTAGGTTCCGGTACTCGTCCACGTCCTCGCGCGAAGGGATCGCAATCTGGACCAGCCGCACCTTGCCACGGTGCTCGGGGCTGCGCTCGAGGAGTCGCTCGAAGGCGAGCAGGCGGCGGGGTAGGCCCTTGGTGTAGTCCAGGCGGTCCACGCCGAGCAGCAGTTTGTCCACCGACTGGACCGAGCGGAACGCGTCGCAGGCCTCGAGCGTCTCAGGTCTACGCGAGAGCGAGTCGAAGCCTTGGGCGTCGATGCCCATCGGGAAGACGCCGAGGCGCACCGAGTGGCCCTCGACCTCCAGGCGGTCCACCTCGGTCTCGAGTCCGAGCACGCTCAGCAGCGAGTCGGAGAAGTGTCGCTGATAGTCGTGCGTGTGAAAGCCAATCAGATCCGCGCCGAGCAGGCCCCGGAGCACCCGCTCGCGATGCGGCAGCACCCGGAATACCTCGGAGGAGGGGAAGGGGACGTGCAGGAAGAAGCCGATGCGCGCTTCCGGCAAGCGCTTTCGGAGCAACGAGGGTAAGAGCATGAGCTGGTAGTCGTGCACCCAGATCAGCTCGTCTCCCTTCGCGTGCTCGCACACGACGTCGGCGAAGCACTCGTTCGCGGCCTCGTACTCCGCGAAGTCGTGGACGACGTCCGGTAGGCGATCGAGCAGGTAATGGAACAGGGGCCAGATGACCCCGTTGCAGACGCGGTCGTAGAAGCGCTTGGCCGTGCGCCTCGGGAGGTGAACCGGGACGAGGTCGAGCGCGGCGAGCCGTTCGTCCACGAAGGGGCGCTCCTCCTCCGAGAGGTCGCCGAGCCCGGGCCAACCGATCCACATGCCTCTTCCGCCCTCGTGGAGACCGCGCAGCCCCGTGACCAAACCGCCACTGCTCGGCGTGACTTCGGGGCCGCTCGGTGAGCGGCGAATGGAAACGGGTAACCGGTTGGAGATCAGGATCACTCGGTCCGTCATGTTTGCTCTCGCTCCGGTGGGATCGACAGAAGGAGCGTGGAGTAGGGAGGCAAGTTGCATGGCAGCTTCTGACTTTCGCTACTCGACAAGAGCAGGGTCGCCCGAGGTATTCCGAGATCTGCGAGCGACTGACTCCTTCCGGAGAAGTTAACCACGATTTTGCGGCGTGTTCCGTCGTGGTGCAGCTCCACGCGGAGCACGTTGCCACACGCCGTGGCGTCGAGGCTCTCCCTGCGCGCGCCTCGCAGTACGGGATCGCTGCGGCGAAGCGCGAGCGCGTCGCGGTACAAGGCGAGCACGCGCCGGTGAGGCTCATGGTCGCGTTCTTGCCAGCGAAGCTTGGAGCTCTCGAACGTGCTCTCCGCTTGCGGATCGGGGATGCGTTCGCGGAGCGCCGGATCGGCGAACGCGTCGAAGCGCGCGAACTCCGCGCGCCTCCCTTCACGGACCAGCTCGCCGAGCTCCGGCTCGTGGTCGGTGAAGTAGAGGAAGGGCGTCTCGGCTGCCCATTCCTGCCCCATGAAGATCAGCGGGGTCATGGGCAACAAGAGGAGGAGCAGCGAGACCGCGCAGTACCGATCCAGCGAAACGGCGCTCGAGAGTCGATCGCCGAAGGCTCGGTTGCCGACCTGGTCGTGGTTCTGGATGCAGTAGACGAAGCGTTCGGCGGAGAGCTCGTCGGCGTTCGCGCCACGAGGCCGCGCGTCCTCGGACCCGAACGGCTGACCTTCGAAGAGCCAGCCGCGCGCGAGCGTCCGCGCGACGCCGGCCGCGCCCGGTTCGTACGCGCCGTAGTAGCCGTCCCGCTCCCCAGTGAGCGTGACGCGTGTCTGATGGTGAAAGTCGTCGGACCAGATCGCGTCGAGCCCGACTTCGGTGACGAGCCGGGGCTCGTTGCGCTCGTCTTCTGCAATGAGCACCCGCGGCGGTCGCAGCGAGCGCACCTCCTCGCTGAGCTCGCGCAGCACGTGCCGCTCGGAGGTGTCCGCGATGGCGTGCGTGGCGTCGAGGCGCAAGCCGTCGAAGCGAAACTCCTCGAGCCAGTAGCGCGCGTTGTCGAGCAGGTAGCGACGTACGACCGGGTGCGCGTAGTTGGGGCTCTCGCCCCAGGCGTTTCGGGCCGCGCCGCCGAAGTAGTCGGGGCTGTAGGCCGAGAGGTAGTTGCCCGAGGCTCCGAGGTGGTTGTAGACGACGTCGAGCAAGACCGCGAGCCCGAGGCCGTGAGCCTCGTCGATGAACGCCCGCAGATCGTCCGGTCTGCCGTAGGGAGCGAAGGGGGCGTACGGCGCGACCCCGTCGTAGCCCCAGCCTCGCGTGCCCGCGAAGGCGCCGAGCGGCATCAGCTCGAGGGTGGTGACTCCGAGCTCGGCGAGGTCGCGGAGCCGTGCAATCGCGCCTCGGTACGTCCCCTCCGGGGTGAAGGTGCCCACGTGGAGCTCGTAGATCACCTGTTCTCTGAGTGTCCGCGAGACGCACGCGTGGCGCCACGCGTAGCTCGATTCGACGACTTCGGCAGGGCCGTGGACACCTCGAGGCAAGAAGCGCGCGTAAGGGTCCGGCAGCTCGCGTCCGTCCAGGACGAACTTGTAGAGCGCGCCCGCGCCCACACCGGGCAAGATTCGGCCGTGAAAGCCCTGACCCTGCGCCTCGAGCTCGTAGTCCGACGGCGCGCCCGACCCCTCTTCGAACAACCGCACGAACACCGAGCTTGCCGACGAGTAGGTCGTGAAGCGAGTACCGGAGGTGAGGAGCTCGGCGCCCAGCCGGCTGAAGGCAGCGGCGTTGCTCAAGTTACCTCGCCCCCTTCGCGCACCAGCGCCGCCACCGGAAAGGAAGCGAGCACGCGAGCGAGCGGGGTCGCTTCGCCGAGCTCGATCCGCGCGCCGGTGAACAGCTCCTGGTAGTGACCGGGCTCCGCGCCCCGGAGCGCGTGCTCGCCGAAGCAGTCGCCGACGGGCCACGGCTGCTTCCCGGCGGTGAGGCGGTAGGCGTGTCGAGGCACGCAGCAGATCAGCGTCTCGTCACCGAGAGCGCGACGGAACGCGACCGCATGCGGTCCCGCCTCGAGCGCGGTGTAATCGCCTTGTAGGAAAAGATCGGGTCGGTCCCGCCGCAAGGAGAGCAACTGATGCGTGACGTAGAGCTTCACGCGACCATCGTGATAGCTCGCGAGGAGCTCCTTCGAGAGCGCGGCGCGATCCCCGAGCTTCGAGCGCAGTGCGGCCAGGTGCCTGCGCCGCAGGGCGAAGTCCACGCTCCCGCGGTTGTCCGGATCCACGAGGGTCTGGTTCCAGAGCTCGCTGCCCTGGTACGTGTCGGGTACGCCCGGCGCGCACAGCTTGAGCACGACCTGAGCGAGCCCGTTGCAGGCGCCGTAGCTCGAGAGGAGCGCGGAGAAGTCTCGCACCTGTTCCACGAAGGTGGGGTCGTCGAGCAGGCGCGTGACGAAGCGCTCGATCGAGGCCTCGTACGCGCTGTTCGGGTTGACCCAGGACGTCTCCTGCTTGGCCTCGCGGCTCGCCTTCGAGAGATACGCCGTGAGCCGCGACGCGAGCTCTTGCTTGCCGGCGTCGCCGTCCCAGCCCGGCGGCACGACACCGATCAGGGACTGGTAGAAGAGGTACTCGAGCCCGCGCGAAGGGGCGCTCGCGTCGTCGAGCTCCGTGCGGGCCTTTGTAGCGAGCCTCGACCAGCGCTCGACGGTCTCTGACCAGAGCTCCGGCATTTCACTCAGCACCGCGATGCGCGCCGAAGTGTCCTCTCCGCGCTTGGTGTCGTGGGTCGTCGAGGTCGTCATCGAGAGCGGGAAGCTCTGCAGCCGCTCCTCGTTCTGCGCGTGAAACTCGGCGATCGAGGTCCCGAACTTCGCGGGCGAGCCGCCGACCTGGTTCAGGGACACGAGGCGGTGGTAGCGGTAGAAGGCCGTGTCCTCCACGGCCTTCGCCATCACGGGGCCGGTGAGTTGCTGAAACCGGAGCGCGAAGGCGGCCTGCTCTTCTCGCTCGCGCTCGGTGCCCTCGCCGTCCAGCAAGAGCAGGCACTCGATGAAAGCGAACAGGCTCGGGTCGAGCGCCGGGTTCCGGCGCCTCGCCAGCCGCACCGCGGTGCGGACGATGCGCTCGTCCGCGGGCGAACGCTCCGCCGCGCGACGCAAGTAGGTGCGGTAGACCGGGAAGGCGACGACGATCTCCGAGAGCGCGCTCGAAAGCGTGTTGAGCGTAAAGTCGCGCCAGCGCCGGTTCCGGCTCGCGATGCGCTCGAGCGAGCGCGCGAGCATGTTCATCTCGCTCACCAGGGTGAAGCGGAGGATGTGCTTCTTGCTCTCCGTGACGTGCTCCTGAAAGCTCAGCAGGTCGCCGGTGAAGCTTCGATACGTCTCCGTCAGCGCGGCCTCCGCCGACTGATCCACGAATACGCCGGCGAGGGCGTTCGCGAACTCGTAGCCGGTGGTGCCGTCCACCGGCCACGCCGCCGGTAGCCCCTCGCCGCGCTCGAGGATCTTCTCCACCAAGATGGGCAGCGGCCGAGCCAGATCGTCCGGGCTCTGTGACTCGCTGGCGGTCGCGGGATGAAAGCGACGCTGCAGGCTCTCGAAGTAGTCGTAAGGATCGTAGAGGCCATCCGTGTGATCCAGCCGTACGCCGTTCACGCGCCGCTCGTCGACCAGTCGAAAAAGGATCTGGTGCGCGTGCTCGAACACTTCGGCGCGCTCCATGCGAATGGCCGCGAGATCGTTGACGTCGAAGAAGCGACGGTAGTTGATCTCGTCGGCCGCGACGCGCCAGGAGGCGAGGCGGTAGCTCTGGTCCTGCAGCAGGGCATCCAGCGCGTCGAAGCTGGCAGGCGAGCCCACGCTGCCGTTCAGGTCGCGCAGCGTCGCGTCGAGAGCGGCCGTAAGGCGCTCCGAACGATCGACGACGGCGCCCAGACGCCGCTTGACGACCTCCTTCTCCCGCGCGCGCTCGCGCTTGTCCTCCGGGCTCGTCTCGTGGCGCGAGGGCAAGTGACGGAGCGCCGAGAGGATGCTCTCGAACTCCTGCCGCACCTCGTCGCCCTCGGCGAGGCCCGAGCGCGCGAGCACGCTCTCGAGGACGAAGATCCACGTCTTCGGCCCGAGCGGGAGCCTTCGCTCGTAGTAAGCGACCTCGAGCGCCCCTGCCTCCCATACCACGCTGAGCTCGCCGCGTTCGAGCACCTGACCGTACTGGTCGCCCAGGATCGGCAAGAGCACGCGGTTTCCGAGCGCCTCTTTCAAAGGCGCCCAGTCGATGTCGAAGAAGTCGGAGTAGAGCGAGTTCGGCCCGTTCTCGAGCACGTCGTCCCAGAGCCAGTTCTGCCCGGTCGCGATGCCCATGTGGTTCGGCACCCAGTCCAAGAGGAGACCGAGCCCGCGCTCTTGCAGACGGTCGCTGAAGGCGACGAACTTGGTCTCCCCTCCGAGCTCCGGGTTGATGCGCGTGTGGTCGACGACGTCGTAGCCGTGCGTGCTCCCGCGGGCCGCAGCCAGGATGGGAGACGCGTACACGTCGGTGACGCCGAGCTCTTTCACGTAGTCGACCGCCTCGATGGCCTCGCGGAATCCGAAGGCGGGCGTGAGCTGCAGGCGGTACGTCGAGTTCAGCCGGTGGAGCGCCCCGCCGTGACGCACGACCCGCGAGCGGGCGCGGAAGAACTTGAGCGAGCGCGCCACGAGCGTCGTCGTCTGCTCGTTCCCGAGCCGCTCGTCGGCTTTGGGATTGTTCGTGTCCACGAGTAGCTGCCAGGGGTCCAGCACCGCTTCCAGCCGTGGCAGCGTGAAGGTGAGGTCCTGGTCGCTGGCGTTGAGCAGGAGCAGCAGGTTGTCGTCGACCAGGGGACGGCCTGCCTCGTCCACGTCGTCGAGGCCACGCCCGGCCAAGAACATCTGTAGCGTCTGGGCCGCCGGGTTCCTCCAGTCCTCTTCGGTGGTCGGCGTGCCGTCGAGGCGAAACCAGAGCAGATCGTGCAGATCGGTCCCGTAGACATCCTGGCCCTGGAAGAACTTGGAGCGATGCAGCGCCGGGTGCTCGCGGCGGATTTGCAGGATCTTGCGCGTGAACTCGAGGAGCTCCCGCTGTTCGTCATCGAGGTTCCAGTCGAGCCAGCTGATCTCGTTGTCCTGGCAGTACGCGTTGTTGTTCCCGGCTTGGGTGCGGCCGAACTCGTCGCCGGCGACGATCATGGG
>JAEZYO010000057.1 GCA_023419055.1 Pseudomonadota bacterium
CCCCAGCACCCGGCGACGGCCAGGTAGGAGGAGATTTGAGTGAACTTCGCCGACATCATCGACAGGGGGGCCGTGCGACTCACGCGCACGTTCCCGGGCGACATCGATCGCATCTGGGCGTACCTCACCGAACCCGAGCTTCGAAAGCGTTGGCTCGCGGACGGACCGATGGACCTCCGACCTGGAGGCGCCTTCACCCTGATCTTCGAGCACCGGAGCCTCTCGCACGAGAAGGAGGCGCCGGAGCGCTACCGCAAGGAATCACGCAGCTCGCTGTCGGGTCGCGTGCTCCTGTGCGAGCCACCGAGGCTCCTCAAGCTCACCTGGCCGGCGGACGGTCAGGACTCGGAGGTGACGTTCGAGCTTACTCAGAAGGGCGAGGTCGTGGAGGTCGTGCTCGTTCACCGGCGCCTCGGGCGCTCGACCACCGTGGCCAGCGTGGCGGCGGGTTGGGACGCGCACACCCGCATCCTGCAGGACCAACTGCAGAGCTTACCGCCGCGCGGCTTCTGGTCGACGCACACGGCGCTCGAGCAGACCTACGCTGCTCGCCTGAGTGAGGTGGAGCGCTACTTCGGGTGGGCGCAGGGTAACGAACGAGAGCTTCGCGAGCGCGACGGTGCCTGGTCGAGCGTGATTCGTCGCCGCTTCGCCGCCCCTCGGGAGCGGATCTGGTCGGCGTTCACGAATCCAGTCGAGCTTCCGCGCTGGCTCGGCGCGCCCGAAGGTGAGCTCTCACTCGGTGGAATCGTCGTGCTGGATCTCGCGATGCCCGAGAAGGTGACGCTCGAGGTGCTCGCGTGCGAACCTCCTCGAAGGCTCCGCACCACCTGGAGCTACGGCGCGCTCGCGCCCAGTGAAGTCGAGCTACGCCTCGAGGTCGACGGAGACGGCACGTCGCTCGAGCTCGAGCATTTCACCTCGCCGGATCGCGGCGACGCCGCCGGCACCGGGAGCGGCTGGGAAGCAGCCCTCTTCCAGCTCGAGCACTTCATCGCCGGAAAGCCCGCCCCGAGCGAGGCGAGCTTTGCGGCGACGGAGGACGCCTGGAAGAAGCAGTGACGGGCGGGCTTACGCGCCGCCTTGCTTCTTCGCCTTGATCTTGAGCTTGATGAGGACGTCGTCCTTGATGAGATCGTCCGGCAAGCCCGCGTAGACGATCCCGAAATCCTTGCGGTTGATCGCGAACTCGGCGCTCACGTCCACGCTGTCACCCTCGACCTTGATGGTGGCGGGGAACGTGATGGCCTTCTTCACGCCGTGCAGGTCCAGGTTGCCCGTGACGGTGTGGCTCGCGCCCTTCTCGCCGCCGGCCTTGATCGCCGTGGACGTGAAGGTCGCCTTGGGGAATTTCGCCGTGTCGAAGAAGTCGGCGGACTTGAGGTGTCCGGTGAGCTTCTCGGTGTCGCTCTTGATCGAGTCCGTCGTGACGTCGACCGTGACCTGGCTCTTCAGCGGGTCGTTGTCGACGAGGTGGATCTTGCCGCTGAACTTCTCGAAGGAGCCGTCGTGCTTCTTGGTGACCTTCGCTCCGACGAACTCGAGATCAGAGTCGGCGTCGCTGAACACGTACTGCACGGCACCGCTCGGCGGCGGGGTCGTCGCTTCGGAGGGGGCGGCCACGGTCGCGACCGACTTGTCCTTGGCGGGCTGATCGTCACAGCCAGCGGCAAAGACCAAGAGCGCGCTGGCGAAGAGCAGATGAGAAGAACGCATGGTGACTCCTTGTTCTCGTTTGGTGGCGAGAGTCTGAGTCCGTGATCCAGGGTGCGCTAGCCCCTTTATGGATGAATACAGCGTTGCAATAGGGGAACGTTCGCGCCGACGGCGCCTTTTGACACGCACACTCGAGTGGTGCAGCGCCGCGCGCAGGGCCGGCTCGCGGGTTAGTCCAGTTCGAGGAAGTCGGCGCGGATGCTCTTGACGCCGTGCTCACCGAAGCGCGCCACGATGATGGGCCGGTGCCCGTTCTCGACGCGCTCGACGATGCCTCGGCCGAACGTTTTGTGACGAACGCGATCGCCCGGGTGAACCGAGTGACCTTCGTGCTCTCCGCCGCCGTCGCGCTCCACGACGCGCGTCCCCGGCGCGAGCTCCTGCTTGCGCTCGACGGTCCTGCGATCGAACGCGACGCGCTCCGTGATCCCCGACGGGGGACCGCCGCTGCGACGCGCGCTGCCGGATCCCGACGAGCTCGGGCCGTAGGAGCTGCGCGCGCCGTACGCGCTCTCGAACGAGTTGTACGAGGCGTAAGCGGAGGGCGCGGACCTCTTCGGGGCGCCCTCGCGCACGATGACGTCCTCCGGGAGATCGGCGAGAAAGCGGCTCGGCGAGAGCCAGCGCGTCTGCCCGAACAGCGTGCGCGCGCCGGTGTAGGTGACGTACAGCCGTTGCCGCGCGCGAGTGATCGCGACGTAGGCGAGCCGGCGTTCTTCGTCGAGCTCCTCCGGGTCATGCCCGCTGACGCCGCGGTAGGGGAAGATCTCCTCTTCCATCCCGGTCATGAAAACAGCGCGATACTCGAGGCCCTTGGCCGTGTGCACGGTCATCAAGGACACCTTCGGCGTGTTCTCGATCGAGTCGGCGGCGCTCACCAGCGTGATGCGCTCGAGGTAGCCTTCGAGCGTCGCCGCCTCGCCGGTCTCCTCGGTCTGCTCCTCGTACTCGGCGATCGAGCCGACGAGCTCTTCCAAGTTACCGAGCCGCGCGTCGCTCTCGGCGTCGTCGGCGTCTTTCAACATCTTGCGGTAGCCGGAGCGCTCGAGCACGCGGTTCGCGAGATCGGAAGGGCCGAGGCTGCGCGCGGAGGAGGCGAGCTCGTCGAGGAGCTCCTTGACGGCGGCGAGCTTCTTCTTCGTGCCGGAGGGCAGCTCCGAGCTCTCCGCGAACTCGAGGGTGTCGTAGAGGCTCGTGCTGTTCTCGGCCGCGAACGCGAGCAAGCGGTCCACCGTCTTGTCACCGATGCCGCGCGCAGGGACGTTGATCACGCGCAGGAGATCGGCGTCGCTCTTCGGGTTGACGACGAGGCGCAGGTAAGCGATCAGGTCCTTGACCTCGGCGCGCTCGAAGAACTTCATCCCGCCGATCACCTGGTACGGCAGGTTCGACGCTCGGAGCGCCTCTTCCAGCGCTCGCGACTGCGCGTGCACCCGGTAAAAGACCGCGATGTCGTCGGCCCTGACGCCGCGCGCGAGCTCGCTGTGGATGGTGCGCGCCACGAAGGCCGCCTCCTCTCGCTCGTCGCCCAGCATGCGCACGCGCACCGGATCGCCCGCGGGCGCGTCGGTCCAGAGCTTCTTGTCCACTCGTTCGGTCGCGTTCTGGATCACGCCGAGCGCCGCCTGAACGATGTTGTTGGTGGAGCGGTAGTTTTGCTCGAGCTTGACGACGTAGGCGTCGGGGAAGTCGCGCTCGAAGCTCCGGATCAGCCTCACGTCGGCGCC
The DNA here is from genome assembly GCA_023419055.1 of Pseudomonadota bacterium. Next base: position 3,444 of record JAEZYO010000057.1, read on the forward strand.
GCGCCAGCGGTAGATCGCCTGATCGTCGTCTCCTACCACGCACAGGTTGCGCGTCAGCGCCGAGAGCGCGCGCACCAGGCGGTACTGCATCAGGTTCGTGTCCTGGAACTCGTCCACGAGGACGTGAGCGAAGCGTCCGCGCAGCTCCTGCCCCTCGCGCGTGTCGGACTCGGCGATGCGCATCATGTGCAGGATGAGGTCGTCGAAATCGACGGCGTTCGATTGCCGCAGCGAGCGCTCGTAGCGCTCGTAGATGTCCTTGATGCTCTTGCCGATGTCGCCGGCGCCGGGGTCGCCGGGGGCGCGGCCTTCGCGCTTCTCGCGGCTGATCTGTCCGGCGATCGATTTCGGCGGGAATTCCTGGTCGTTCAAGCCCAGGTCCTTGAGCACGCGCCCGAGGACCGCCTTCTGGTCGGCGTCGTCGTAGATGACGAAGTTCTTGTTCAGCCCCACCGCCTCCGAGTAGCGGCGCAGGAGGCGCGCGCACACGGAGTGGAAGGTCCCGATCCAGAGATCGCGCGTGACCTCGGGACCCGCGAGCTGCTCCAGCCGGGCTCGCATCTCGCCCGCCGCCTTGTTGGTGAAGGTGACCGCCAGGATGCGGTACGGGGGCACGCGGTGGGTCGCGAGCAGGTTCGCGATGCGGAACGTGATGACACGCGTCTTGCCGCTCCCCGCGCCGGCGAAGACCAGAAGCGGACCGCTTTCGTGGACGACCGCTTCGAGCTGCGGCGGGTTGAGCTCCGACATCTCCCTTCGCCGTAGCGCCGCGTGAGCTGGTCCTCAACCCCTTGGACCGGCGTCGCTCCTTTGGTAGGAAATCGCGTGGCTCCGGACGAACCGCCGCTCGACCCGAGCCCCGAGGGCGAGGTGCCCGTAGCGAGCGCGAGGCCCGAGGCCGTGCTCGGCGGCGCCCGCTGGTCCCGGATCGAGCTCGGTCCCGTCGGGGCGCGCCTGCCGAGCGAGTGCGCTTGCTGCGGCGGAGCGGTGTCGGCGCACACCGTCGTGCGCCGCGGCCGTGACGCGGCCGAGCTCCTCGTCGGCTACTGCCCGGCTTGCCACGAGCACGCGGGCAAAGATGGCACTCGCGCGCTCGGGGTCGGGCTCGCGTCCTTCTTGCTCGCCGCTTCGCTCGGGGTGGCGCTGCCGCTCTCGACGCGCGCGCCGCTTTTCGTGGTCGTGCTCTTGGTGCTCGCGGCGTCCCTTCTCCCGGTGCTCGTCGCGGCGGCGTTGCGGCCTCGCCCTGCACGCGGTCACGCCGCTTGGGGCGGTGCAGTCCAGTTCTCGGGCTCTGCGCTCTGCTGCGCGCGGAGCGACTACGCGGACGAACTCTTGCGTCTGAACCCGAAGGGCCGAAAGCTCGAGAGCAGCGCGCCGCCGTGGTTCTCGCCCTGGATGCTCGCGGGCCCGCTGATCGCTCTATCGGTGACACCTTTCGCCTACGAGCTCTCCTTTCCCACGCTGAGAGTGCTCAACCTGACTGGTGAGCGCTTCGAGGTCTGGGTCGACGGACGTCCTGTCGGAAGCGTCGATCCGACGAGCGTCGAGAGTCCGCGCGCCGGGCGCGATCTCGAGGTCGCAGCCGGGTCGCACCTGTTCGAGGTGCGTGACGCGTCGGGGGCGCTGGTCTCGAGAGCGACCGGACGCTTGGTGAGCGGTAAGAGCCACCTGTTCGCTCCGGCGAGCGACGCCTACTGCTTCTGGATCGAGACCCTGAGCTACGGTCGCGGCGCCGGCGATACGGAGCGGCGCCCGCTCGCGGGCGAGGCTCGATTTTGGGTCCTTCCCGACGGGATCGACGGCTTCTTCACGCCTCCTCGGGCCCCCCCGGCCCTCGCCGGGAGCTTGAGCGGAGGCTCGGTGACCGTGCTCCGTCAGGCCCCCTGCGACCAGGCACCCGCGGAAGTCCAGGCACCGTGACTCCACGAGCCCGGATTGTTGGATGAAATCGCGCTCCTCCGCCGGCTCCCGCCATTGGCAACCCGGGGCGCATGGTTATACTCCCGGCCGTGAGTGACCAAAGCGGTACCGAGAATCAGAACGGCCCCGTGAACGGGGACGAAGCCCAGGCGACCTCGTCCGAGTCCACGACTCCGTCTCAAGCGCCGCCGGCCGACCCCCTAGAGGAGGCGCGCAGTGAATCGGCGCGTCTTCGCGATCAGTTGCTGCGCACCGCTGCGGACTTCGACAACTACAAGAAGCGCGCACGTCGCGAGCAGCAGGACGGTGAGCGCCGCGCCCGTGAGGACATGCTGCGTGATCTCCTGCCCGTCTTCGACAACTTGAGCCGCGCCGTTCAGCACGCCGAGAGCGCTTCGGACGTCAAATCGCTCGCCGATGGTATCGCGATGGTCATCCGCCAGTTCGAGGACACGCTCGGCAAGCTCGGCGTAGAGCGCATCAAGTCCGTGGGAGAAGGGTTCGATCCCGCGGTGCACGAGGCGATCCAGCAGCTCGAGACCACGGAGCACGCTCCGGGTACCGTGGCGGCGGAGCTCCAGGCCGGCTACCGCACCGGCGATCGCGTGGTCCGTCCGGCGCTCGTCGTCGTGGCCAAGGCGCCCGCCAACTGAGATTGCGCGCGTTCTTTCAGCGGCGCGTCATCCCGCCGAACCTCGGGCCGAGGTGAGATTCCTCAGCACAACGGGCGAGCGTCTTCGCGCTTCGCCGTCGCTCGGGCTATCCTGGTCGCGCTGATGGGGAAAGTCATCGGAATCGACCTCGGAACGACGAACTCTTGCGTGGCAGTGCTCGAAGGCACGAGCGCGACGGGCCAGCCGGAGGTCAAGGTCATTCCCAACAGTGAAGGCGCTCGCACCACGCCTTCGGTGATCGGCTTCACCGCTCGTGGCGAGCGCCTCGTCGGACAAGTGGCGAAGCGGCAGGCCACGACCAACCCCGAGAACACCGTCTACGCCGTCAAGCGACTGATGGGTCAGCGCTTCGCGAGTCCGGCGATCAAGCGTCACGTCGCGAGCGTGCCCTACAACGTCGTCGCGCACGACAACGGTGACGCCTGGGTGAAGGTCCAGGACAAGCGCATGTCGCCGCCCGAGGTCTCGAGCTTCGTGCTCTCGGCGATGAAGCAGATCGCCGAGGCTTACCTCGGCGAGCCGGTCACCGAGGCCGTCGTGACCGTCCCCGCTTACTTCGACGACGCGCAGCGGCAAGCCACCAAGGACGCCGGGCGCATCGCCGGGCTCGAGGTCAAGCGCATCCTCAACGAGCCGACGGCCGCCGCGCTCGCTTACGGGCTCGATCGCACCGGCGCCGAGCTCATCGCCGTCTACGATCTCGGCGGTGGCACGTTCGACATCTCCGTGCTCGCGATCCAGGACGGCGTGTTCAGCGTCAAGGCGACTGGCGGCGACACGCACCTCGGCGGAGAGGATTTCGACGCCGCGATCATCGACAAGCTGGCGGTCGAGTTCCTCGAGAAGAACGGCGTCGACCTGCGCAAAGATCGCATGTCCCTCCAGCGCCTGAAGGAGGCGGCAGAGCGCGCCAAGCACGAGCTTTCGTCGTCCGTCGAGACGGAGATCAACATCCCCTTCATCGCGTCCACTCCGTCGGGCCCGATGCACCTCGAGCGCACGCTGAAGCGCAGCGAGCTCGAGATCCTCACGCACGCGCTCGTCGATCGGACCATCACCGCTTGCAAGGCGGTGCTCGCGGACGCACAGGTCGCGCCGAACCAGATCGGCCAGGTCGTGCTCGTCGGCGGGATGACGCGCATGCCGGCCGTGCAACGCGCCGTCAAGGAGTTCTTCGGCAAGGATCCGCACAAGGGCGTGAACCCGGACGAGGTCGTCGCCGTGGGCGCTGCCATCCAGGCGGCGGCGCTCGGCGGTGAGATCGACGAGGTGCTGCTGCTCGACGTGACGCCGCTGTCCATCGGCGTGGAGACGGGGGGCGGCGTCTTCACCAAGCTCATCACGCGCAACACCACCGTGCCGACCGAGCGGAGCGAAGTGTTCACGACCAGCGTGGACAACCAGCCGTTCGTGCCGATCCACGTGCTCCAGGGCGAACGCGAGATGGCGTCCGACAACCGGAGCCTCGCGCGCTTCGAGCTCACCGGCATCCCGCCGGCGCCGCGCGGCGTGCCGAAGATTCAGGTCACGTTCCTCATCGACGCGAACGGCATCCTGTCCGTCGAGGCCAAGGATCTCGGGACCGGGCGCTCTCAGAACATCAGCGTGACGCCGACGAGCGGCCTCTCGCAGAGCGAGATCGGGCGGCTCGTGGACGAGGGCGACAAGTTCCGTGAGTCGGACGTGCTGCGGCGTGAGCTCGCCGAGATGCGAAATCAGGCGGAGACCCTAATCTACACGACCGAGCAGGCCCTCGAGGGCTACGCCGATCTACTCGACCCCGAGCGAATCGCCGGCGTACGAGGCGACGTGGACATGTTGAAGAACATGCTCGGGACCGGGGCTTCGCTCGATCAGCTCCGCGACGCGTACTCTCGTCTCGAGACGGCGACCTTCGAGATCGCCGAGGCGATGTACGGCGACGCGAACAGCGGAAGCTGAATCGACGGCGGCCCGGCCCGGCTCAGCCCGCCTTGCCGGCGGCTAGGCCGACGATGTCCTCCAAGTGAACCTTGGCGACGCCCGGCCGGCCTTCCGAGTCCGTCCAGATGCTGACGGTGGTGTCGTTGTCCGGGAACACGGTGTCGACGCGGACGATCTTGCCGGTTCGGCCGTCCTGGAGCGCGACGAACACGCGCTCGCTCATGAATTGATGAATGTCTCGTAGCGTGGTCATCCCCTGAGCCTGCGGCTTGGCTGGCGAGCACCCCGACGCGGGGCGTGCCGCCTTGACCGCTCGTCTCAGCATAGGGACAGCCGGCCCGCTTGTCGATTTTTCCGAGAACGAGACGAAAGAATGCTCATCGCGCCGAGCCCGACGTGTCGGGCCCGGGGCGGCCGCGCGTCAACGTGGTTTCAGCGGGCTCAATCGTTCGAAGAAGCCAATTTTTGCTCGATTGCTTCCAGGTGGGCGTTGACCTGGGGGTCTCGCTGACGCAGCGCTTCGACGCGCCGCACCGCGCTCATCACGGTCGTGTGGTCGCGGTTGCCGAAGGCGCGCCCGAGCTCGGGGAAGCTGCACTTCAGCCGCTGGCGGCAGAGGTACATCGCCACCTGCCGCGCGAACGCGACGCTCTTGTGGCGATCCTTGCTGAGCAGGTCCGAGTTCGAAAGGCGGAAGTGGTTGCACACCGCGCGCTGAATGTCCTCGACGCTCATCACCTCGGCGCGGCGGGGAACCACGAGCGCGAGCTCGGAGCGCACGAAGTCGTCATCGATGCCGCGTCCGGTGAGCGAGGCCTTGGCGGCGAGCCGGATCAGCGAACCCTCGAGCTCGCGCACGTTGCTCTGCACGCTCTGCGCGAGCAACACCGCGACCTCGTCGGCGAGCTGGATGCCCTCGAGCGCCGCCTTCTTCCTCACGATCGCGACGCGCGTCTCGAGCTGAGGCACCTGGATGTCCGCGACGAGGCCCGAGCTGAAGCGAGACACCAGGCGCTCCGGCATGCGCTGGAGCTGCTGGGGGTACTTGTCGCTCGTCACCACGATCGGACGATCGGCGTCGTGCAGCGCGTTGAACGTGTGGAAGAACTCCTCCTGGGTCTGCTCGCGGCCGGCCAGGAACTGGATGTCGTCGACCAGGAGGAGATCGCACTCCGCTCGGTAGCGGGCGCGGAACTCGTCCATCTTGTGGTGCTGCAGCGCCTCGATGAACTCGTTCGTGAAGTGCTCGGCGGACACGTAGACGACGCGCGCCTCGGGGCGCTCCGCCAACACCTTATGGG
>JAEZYO010000214.1 GCA_023419055.1 Pseudomonadota bacterium
CGGGAGGCGGCCTCCGCGCAGCCGCCGAACGAGCTTTACGCGCCTGACGAGGCGCCGGTCGCGGCGCGGCTGCTCGCCGACGGCGGGGCGCTCGTCGCGCCTCGGCGTCTTCGGGATGCCACGCCTCGTCTTCTTGGTCCTCCCAATAGTCGCGCTCGCTCGGCGAGAGCTCGGCCGGGTCGGTGAGCACCTCCGATTCCAGCAGGAGCTCGGAGCTGTCGTCCTCGCGCGTCCGGCGCCCGCCCCGCGCGCGCTTCTTTCCGGCGGCTTTGACTCGCACGCGGGGACGGCCGAACTGCGGGAAGCGCCCGAACTGGAGGACCCGCCGCGCCACGGATTGACCGACGGGATGCGCGAAGAAGCATTGCTGAGCCGTCTGGAAGAAGAACGGCGCCGCTCGACCAGGTGCCGAGTCCGCCAGGAGGACGCGCGCGTGCGGCGCTTGAACGCGCGTCAGGAGCGGAGCGTGTCCAGCCGAGTCGCCACCCGGCAGAGTGAGCGCAAGGCCCGAGCCTCGCCCCCTGAGCGAGAACCCTTGACCGTCGACCTCGCACCCACTGGGCGCCCTGAGGCGCCGGGGACGATGGCCGGCAAGGTTCGCGATGCTGGTGACTTGCTCGCCCCTGCTTCTGCGGAGCTCACCGTTGCAACCGTCGAGGATGAACTCACCTATCGAGACGACCGTCAGAGGGTCGAGTCGCAGTCCCGTATCCACGATCCTGCGCCGCCACACCTCGACCCTGAGCTCTGCCGGCCCTGCCACGCGCGTCGTGAGTCGGTAGGCGGATTGGGTGAAGGTGGTGCTCCCCGGGAGCGCCGTCAGCAAGCGCTTCTTGCCGATCTGAATGAAGCGCGGCATGTCGACGCGATCCACGATGCCGCCGTTCGAGGCCCGCTTTCTCGACCAACGACCTCGGTCGTACACCGCGTAGGCGACGTGGATTTCCCAGTCTTTGCCGAGCTCCGCGATAGGCCCCTTGTCTTCCCGCTTGGTGGCCGGTGGCTTCTTGGCAACCTCGCGGAAGGTCGTCCAGAACAAGTGCAGCCTGCCGTGGAAGATGACGGGCAGCAGGTGCTCGCCATCGATATCGGCCTCGATCTTCTCCCACGCGGTCCAGACGCCCGCCTCGAAGCGGCGATGGAACCACGCTTGGGGCGCGCCGAAGGTCCGCGCAAACACGTGGTGCGTCCCGCTCGACCAGCCGGAATCGGCGCCGCCGCGCCTGCCGTTGCGAGCTCGGCCCGTGTCGGGTTCGAAGCAAGTCGCCCGCACGTCGAGCCGCGCGATCTCGTCGAGGCCCTGCACGTAATCGATGAGGGCCGCCTCCACGTTCTCGCGCTTGATCTCGTCCTGAAGGATGGCCCGCTCGAACGCCGCGAAGAGCGGCGACTTGTCGTCGCGGAGCTCGGGCTCGATCCAGTTCTCCGGGTAGAGAAAGATCTTTCGATTCGCCTCCCACACCCGGTAGTTCTTCATCCATTGCCAGGAACTCTGGTCGATGAGCCTCGGGTGCGTGAGCTCGAGGCTCATGAGGCAACGCTGGTAGTAGGTCTGCACGCTGCCGATCGCCTGCCGGATCCGCGACGTCAGCATGCAGGGGTTCATGTCTACGTCGATCAGGAAGTACTCGAACAGCTGATTGCGGTGCTGGACCCCCTTGTCCGCGAGGCGCGGCAACAGAAAGGCGACCAGCGCGTCACGACGCGCGAGTCGCAGCGGGTCGTTCAACGCCTTCGCGACTTCGAGCCAGCGCTTCTCGTCGTAGCGTGCCTTGACGGCCTGAGCCGCTTCTTGCGCCATGCGCGGGTCCGGCGGGGAGCTCGCCCACGAGAACAGCGTCTTCACGCTCACGCCGAGCCTGCGTTGCACGTCGACGGCGCGTGCCAGTCGCAACAACAGGGGTTGCTGGGACGGTTCGGCGCCGGGCTGCGCGGAGGCGACGAGGCCCTCCGGTCCGAGGATCTCCTCGACCACGCCCGCGTCCCAGCCTGTCGCCTGCAAGAGCTTCTGCGAAGCTTCAGCCGGCGTTCGTGCGCGGAACACCTCGAACACGTCGGTCTCAGCCGGGGGCAGCTGCTTCCGGAGCGCGTACAGCGCGACGAGCTGGCGCAGGCGCGCGAACTGCTCCTTCGCGAGGGCCTCGTCGCCCGCGCTCATCGGAAGGGCGTCGAGATCGATGGGGCGCGTCTCTCCGGAGAGCCAATCGAGGTGCGCGTCGACGGCGCCGAGCGTCGAGAGGAGCAGCGCGGCCTTGTGGATGCGCCGGTAGCTGTCCTCGACGGGCGCAAAAGAAGAGAGACCGTCCGTCGGATACAAGAACGTCGTCGGAACGAGCTGCTTCGAGCTCGGGCTCGTGCCGAAGGACAAGCTGAGGCTCGCCGGCCCTCCTTGGTTGCGATACTCGAGGCGAAGCTCGTAGAGGTGCCCCGAGTCCAGGCGCACCGGCTCGGAGCTCGACTCGACCGCGCCCGCTGGGCTCGCGGCTCGGTCGATGAGCACACGTTCCTTGCCCTCGATGAAGAGCGAGAGCCGCA
>JAEZYO010000099.1 GCA_023419055.1 Pseudomonadota bacterium
GTTCACGTCGGCGCTGAGGGGAGCGGAGGCGGGGCGGGCGACGAGCGCTCGCTCGTCCACCGCGCCGTCGCGCTTGCGCTGCGTCGGGTTCTCCTCGGAGCTCGCCATCCCTTGCAGTGAAAACAGCACCGATGACTCGCTGCGCTGTCCAGTGAGCGGACGCTCCGAATCGCTGGTGCTTGGCGACGGATCGTGGAGCGGCGCGACCATGCGCGTGACCTCGTCCTCCTCGACGCCGCGTTCGCTCCAGCTCCCGTGCACCTGTGGCGCGACGCGCGGTGCGCTCGCGGCGACGGCGCCCTGTTCGCGCCACTCGACCTTGCCGATCGGATCGCGCGGGCCGTCGCTCTTCCACTTGGCGGGCTCGCTCCAACCTCCGGGGCGCCGCGACGAAGCCGCGCCTTCGTTCGAGAAGATCCGGGTCGCGTCCTCGTCGCCGGCCGGCTTGAAGATGCGGGTGACGTCACCGTCTTCTTCGGCCGCGACTCGCGTGACTGGCTCGCTCTCGCTCGCGACGGTAGCGCCCATACCCGCGCGCTCGAGTGCCGCCGCGAGCGCCTCGACTTCGAAGAGCGGCTTCCAGTCGCTCATGCCCTCGCGCCAGACGAGCGTATTCGCGTCGACGACACCGCGCCCATAAAGAGCAATGATCGCGCGCACCGACAAAGCCTTCTTGTGCTCGTCGTCGAACGCGACCAGGTACTCGCCGTCCTGGACGGGAGGTGGACTCGGCGCCTCGCTGGCGACGCTCGCCGGTGAGCTCGTGCCGTCGACGACGAGTCGCGACCCGCAGCGCTTGCAGGTCACTCTGACCTTACGTCCTACGATTTTTGCGTCCGGCACTGCGTAGCGCGCCGGACAAACGGTACACCCAATGTTCATCGGAGCAGGGGGCCAGGCAGCGTACTGCCCGACTCGCCGATCGAAGCCTACACCGAGGCGTCGCCGCTTCGGTCGGGCGCAAAAGATGCGCTGCAAATCGATGGCGCTAACTGCTCGTAACTATGAGATTTATTGAATTTCGTGCGGCGCGCGCTCGCGGGCTGTTTGGTGGATTCCCGCTTTGTTGTGGCACGTTTGCTTTCGGCTGCCGAAACCGAGATAGAGTGCGCCCGGATCGATGACCGGTACCGGGCAAACCTCACCAGAGCGCCGTCCCTCCTCGCGTCTCGGCGCGCACCTCGTCAGCTGTTACCTGTCGGCAGACCCACGCTGGCTCGGCGTGTTTCGGATCGCCTTCGGTTTCATTCTGTGCGCCGACCTGTTCCGGCGCTGGGTCGAGGCTCGCGAGTACTACACGAACGACGGGTTTCTGCCGAATCACTTCTCGCTGTTTCGGCCGATGGGCGACAAGCTCTTTTCGCTCTTCCACCCGTTCTCGACGCTCGGCGAGATCCACGTCGTCTTCTCGCTGACCGCGCTCGTCTTCGTCTCGTACACGCTCGGCTACAAGACGAAGCTCGCGCAGATCTTGGCGGCGATCCTGATGACGAGCCTCGACGCGCGAAACCTGTTCGTCGAGAACGGAGGCGACGTCGTGGTGAACCTGCTCGCGGTCATCACGGCATTTTTGCCGCTGGGGCGCCGCTTCTCGATCGACGCGGTGATAGCGTCGATGCGCTCGTTCAACGAGTCCACGAGCGTCGAGCTCAACGATCGCACGCGCCCGGAGCGCGACACCGAACCCTTCGTCTCGCTGGTCGTCCTCCTGCTGCTCCTGCAGGTCTCGGTGATCTACTTCTTCAACGCCGTCCACAAGAACGGCGTCGGATGGCGGGAGGGGACGGCGATCCACTACTTCCTCGAGCAGGATCGCATCGTCACGCGGCTCGGCATCTTCATCCGGGAGCACGTGCCGTTCGAGGTGACGAAGCTCTTCACCTACGGGACCCTCGTCATCGAAGGCGCGCTCCCGTTCCTGATCTTGAGCCCGATCTTGCATCGCCGCTTCGCGATGCTGCTCGCCATCGGGCTCCACGGCGGCATCGCGCTCACCTCCCGCCTCGGGCCCTTCTCGTACGTGATGGTGACCTTCTTCCTCTTGATCCAGGGCGCTCCGGATTGGGAGTTCTTGACGCGGCCTTTCCGGCGCGAGAGCCGGCGGGCGACCGTCATTTACGACGCCGACTGCGGCATTTGCCTTTGGCTCGCGCGCCTCGCGAAGCGGCTCGATCCATTCGAGCGGCTGACCTTCGTCGGCAACGACGAGGTGGAGCGCTTCCCGGCCGGCGTCTCGCTGGACACGGTCGACAAGACGCTCGTGGTGGTCGACTCGAAGGGGCGCGTTTTCCTTCAGGAGCAGGCCGTGCGCGCGGTCCTGTTCGCTCTTCCGTTCGGATCGCTCCTGGGTGTCTGGCTGCTCGTGCCCGGGCTCCGGCAGCTCGCCCGCGCCGTCTACGACAAGGTCGCGGCGAATCGGATCCGGATCTCGGCTGCCGTCGGTCTCGGCGCATGTGGTCTGCCGCAGCCGCCGGCCGCGATCGAGAAGGAGCCGAGCGACAAGCCCGACGCCCGAGTGCGCACCCTGCGCGGTGATGTTCGCTCGGGGCTCGGTCTCGCTCGCGAAATGGCGGTCGCCTTGCTCGGAGCGATGCTCTTGACTCAGCTGGCGATCGACAACCCCTGGATCCGTTCGCGCGTCAAAGTTCACCGCGCCGAGTGGATGGGCGAGGTCATCGATCGCTTCCGGCTGCTCGAAGGGTGGGGGATGTTCGCCCCCGAGCCTCCTTACGAAGACGGGCGGCTCGTGGTCGACGCTCGCACCAAGGACGGGCGGAAGCTCGATCCCTTCACGGGTCAGGTCCCGGACTTTACGACCGATACCCGCACCGGCTGGGGGCACGAGCAGTTCTGGTGCGACTACAGTAACAAGATCCGCTTCAGCTGGTTCAGCCAGCACCGGCAGTTCTTGCGCGAGTACTTGAAGCGCTGGCACGAGTTCACCGGCAACCCCGCAGACGAGCTCGTGGCCTTCGACGTCTGGTGGGTGGAGGACAAGTCTCCCAAGCCGGGCGAGAGACGAACGAAGCCCTTGCCGCCGTCGAAGCTCGTGAGCCTGGGCATGATGCGTGACTCGGGCGCGAAGGACCTGCTCGCCCAGACCAAGAAGCCGACCCCCGCCCCCACGCCCGCCCCCGGAGCGGCAC
>JAEZYO010000104.1 GCA_023419055.1 Pseudomonadota bacterium
ACCACAGCTGCTACTCGAGGACGCCGGACAAGTACTTCCAGGTGCAGCAGTTCTGGTACAACTCGCTGCTCTACGCGTCGGGGACGCGTGAGTGCTTCACGATCGACGATCCGGTCATCGTGAAGTAGCGGCTTCGAGGACGGGGCTCGGGCTCGCTTCGGCGAGCTCGAGCTCGGCTCGCAGTGACGGCCATCGGCGCGGAGCCGATGAAATAGGGTCACTCGAGGATTCGACCGCTCTGCGGCCCCGAGCTCCCGCCCGAGCTCAGCTCGGCGACTGCTGGGCCGCGGCTTCCGCTTGCTGTGCGGCCGCAGCTTCCTCGGCGGCCTTGCGCTGCATGGCCTGGATGCTGCCGTCGCGAGTGCGCTTCACCACGAAGAGCGGAGGCGGCGCGGCCGGAGCCGGTGCTCGCTGTGACTTCGCGCGCGGCGCCTCGCCTCCTTCGGCCGCCGCCTTCCGGCGACCGCGGGGCTTGGGCTCCACCGCTTCGGCGGGCGCTTCACCCGGGGCAGGGCCCTCACCGGAGAACGGGAGCGCGAGCTGGCGCTCACGCTTCTTCGCCTCGGCGCGCTCCTGACGACGAGCCTGGGCCCGTTCGAGCTTCTCGAGCGCGGAGAGCTTCTCTCGCTTCGGCTTCGGCTCCTTCGGGGGCTTCGGTTGCTTGGCGGCCTTCGGAGGCTTGGTCGCCTTGGGGGGCTTCGCCACCTTTTCGCGCTTGCTCCGAGTGCGCGCGGGTGGTGTCTTGATGCGAGAGAGCGCGACAGCGACCTGTTCGCGGACTTGCTCTTCCGCAATCTCGATGAGGTCATCCGCGAATTGATCGATGCACCGTCGGATGGCCAGGTCCGTCGCTCGCATGGCTCGCCTCTCTCATAGGAGTGATGGGCTCGTCAAGATCGGAGTCCGAGATCCAATAAAGGACTCTTCATCATGACACGGGGTGATTCAGTCTACGGTCAGTTCGTACGCTTCTAAAGGCCTACCTGGGGGAAGGAGCCTTATCGATCGCAAAATTTCCGCGGGCGGTGGGGAGGCGAGATCTCGACGGGAGATCGTGCAAACCTGCGCGATTTCGGGCGCGGGTTTTTCAGGTTTGAAATCCGCCGGGGACCTTCCCGACAGGGTGGGGCGACGCCCTTTTTCGGGCGTGCTATCTTCCGGGGCCCGTGTCCGTCCGATTCGACTCGGCTTCCAAGCGGGCCGCTGCCCGCGTCGGAAGGTCCATCAAGGACAAATGGACGCTCGACCGGCTGATCGGGGTGGGCGGGATGGCCGCGGTGTACGCGGCGACTCACCGCAACAAGAAGCAAGCAGCGATCAAGATGCTGCATCCCGAGCTGAGCCTCGATCCGGTCGTGCGCGACCGCTTCCTCAGAGAGGGTTATGCCTCGAACTCGGTCGGGCACTCCGGCGCAGTGCGCGTCGACGACGACGACGTCGCGGAAGATGGCTGCGCCTACATCGTCATGGAGCTGCTCGACGGTGAGACCGTGGAGCAGCGCTGGCAGCGGAAGAATCACCGCCTCCCGCCCGAAGAGGTGCTTTCGCTCATGGACCAGCTGCTCGACACGCTGAACCATGCGCACGAAAAGGGCATCGTCCACCGGGACATCAAGCCGGAGAACTTGTTTCTGACGCGTGACGGCGCCGTAAAGGTCCTCGACTTCGGCATCGCGCGCCTGCACGAGCTCACCGGGCAAGTCACGAGCACCCAGACGGGTAATACGATGGGCACGCCCGCCTTCATGGCGCCCGAGCAGGCCCGCGCTCGCTGGGAGGACGTCGACGCTCGCACCGACCTCTGGGCTGTCGGAGCGACGATGTTTACCCTTCTAACCGGCCAGTTCGTGCACGAAGGCGAGACGGTCAACGAGACGCTCGCGATGGCGGTGACTCAGCCTGCGCGGTCGCTCGCGACGCTCCGCCCGGATCTCCACCCGGCGCTCGTCGCGCTCGTGGATCGAGCGCTCGCCTACGACAAGGCCGAGCGCTGGCCGGACGCCGCGACGATGCAGGAGGCTCTCCGTCACGTGTACCTCGAGCTCCAGGGCGTGGACGTTTCCGTAGCGCCTCAGCTCGTCGTGCCGACCGAGAGCCAGGCTCTCCCGAACGTGAAGGTGAGCTCGGAGTTCGACGCGCGGAAGTTGCTCGGTACGTTCCCGCTCGAGCCGGACTCTCGCGCGGTGACCACGGCGCGAGGCGTGACGGCTTCGTCGCCGACCAAGCGCTTCGCTCCGGCGCTCCGCCGGCGCCTGCTGCTCGGCGTCGCGCTCATTGGGGTGCCCGTGTTGGGGGCCTTGATCTGGGCTCTCGCGGGTGACGATCCCGAGAGTCCTGTCGCGGGGAGCGCCAGCCTCTCGAACGAGCCCGTGACCGCGCCGCCACCCGCCTCGGTGGTGAGCGTGAAGCAGGTGAGCGAACCTCTGCCACCTTCGGTAAAGCTCGAGGAGCTGCCGAAGGAGACGGTCAAGGGAGGCAAGGCGACAAAGCCTGCTTCTCGGCCCCCTGCGACGACGAGCTCCGGGAAAAAGAGCACGGATCCCTTCGCTCGGCGGCGCTGAACCCCCGCCGCCGCTTGGCTGGAGCGTCTGCGCAGAGTTGCGCTATAGCGGACCCGAGTATGGTCGAGCTTCCGGATCGAGACTATTCAGCCTTCATCTTCGACTGCGACGGGACCCTGGTGGACAGCATGCCGCTGCACCAGGAGGCGTGGATCCTGGCGCTCGAGGCTCACGGCGCCGGCTTCGAGTTCACCTGGGAGCTCTTCATGCGCCGCGCCGGGATGACGCTCGAGCGCACGGTAGAGGAGCTCAACGTCGAGTTTGGACTCAACCTGGATCCGCTGCTCGTGGCGCGACACCAGCGCGCCGAGTACGAGCGGCTGATCGATCGCATTCGCCCCATCGACGAGGTGGTCGCGTTCGCGCGCTCGCGCGCCGGGGCTCCGATGGCGGTGGCTTCGGGCGGTGATCGCAAGACCATCGAGCGTCAACTCGCCGCGATCGGCGTGACGGAGCTCTTTCCGGTCGTGGTGGTGGCGGCGGACGTGGCGCGCGGAAAGCCCGAGCCCGACCTGTTCCTGCTCGCCGCTGAGCGGCTGCGAGTTCGTCCGGAGGACTGTCTCGTGTTCGAAGACAGCCCGAGCTGCGTCGAAGGGGCTCGTCGCGCGGGCATGGGCGCCGTGCTCGTGAGCTCGAAGCCACCCCAACGGCGCGCAGAGTAGCGGGACAGAGCTACTCTGCGGCGAGCGCGAGGCCACCTTCGCGCAGATCGGCGACGCCGGACGCCTGGGTTTCGCCGATCACGATGGAGTGGGCATCGCCGATGGCGCGCCCCTGAGGACGGACGCGATGCCCTAGCTTCTCGAGCGCGCGGATCAGCGCTTTGGGGGGCGGGTTCTGCGACTCGTAGCGCGCCTCGTCCGGCAGCAAGCCATGGTGCCAGCGTGGGGCGTCTATGGCTCGATCGAGCGGCCAGCCGTCGTCCACCAGGTGGCGCACGAGCTGCACGATGGTGCTCGGGATGGTGTCGCCACCGGGCGTGCCGAGCACGGCGATGGGCCTGCCCTGGTCGAGCAACAAGGTCGGCGCCATCGAGCTCGTGGTGCGGCGGCCCGGAGCGGGTTGGTTTTCGCCCACGGCGCCGAAGGAAGCGACCGCGTTGTTCAGGAAGAACCCGCCGCCCGAGACGAACACCTTCGAGCCGAACGAAGCCGAGAGGGTCACCGTGCACGAGACCACGAAGCCGTCCGCGTCGACGACGGAGAGGTGCGTGGTGTTCTCCGATTCATTCAGCGGCGGGGCGGACAGGGGGTGAACTTTGGCTGACGCCGTCGCGTGCGCTTCGTTCACCGGCCAACCCGGCAAGCGTGTGGGCTCGAGCCACTCCGTCAGGCGCTCCGCGTAGAGGCTCGGCGGCATCCTGTCGGGGTCGACGACGGAGAAGCGGCGTACCGCCTGAGCGCGCCGCGAGATCTCGAGGAAGAGGTGCGCGGCTTCGACCCCCTCCGTGGGCCGGCGAAAGGCCTCGACCTTCTGGAGCGCGGCGAGCGCGACGAGCAGCGTGACGCCCCCGGCCGAGGGCGGCGGCATGGTTTCGACTTCCACGCCGCGGTAGTCGAGGCGGAGCGGCTCTCGGACGATGGCGCGATAAACGTCCAAGTCTTCCTGCCGAATCAGGCCGAGCTTGCCCATGGAGCGAACGAGCGCGGCCGCCGTCTCGCCCGCGTAGAAGCCGGCTACTCCGTCTCGCGCGACGCGCTCGAGCGCCGCGGCGAGCTCGGGTTGGGTCACGAGCGAGCCGACCGGCTTCGAGCGCTTGCCCTCACCGAAGATGCGTCGAACCGCCGCGTCGCCCGCGAGCAGGGGGTACGAGAGCTCGAGCAGCCGGGCCTGACGCGCGCCGAGACGCGCTCCGTCTCGGGCGAGCGCGACGGCGGGAGCGAGCACTTGGGCTCGCGGTAAGCGCCCGAAGCGCTCGTGGGCGAGCAAGAGGCCCGCCACGGTGCCGGGCACGCCGGCTGCGGCCGGCCCGCGCGCGTGCGCGGCGATCATGCGATCGAACGCGGGCCGCGTGAGGGCGCGGGGCGCCGCTTCGCGAAAGTCGATGGCCGTGGTGGCGCCGCCCGGCGGGCGCGCGAGCATGAAGCCGCCGCCGCCGAGGTTGCCCGCGCTCGGGTGGGTCACTGCGAGCGCGAACGCGACCGCGACCGCGGCGTCGACGGCGTTACCGCCAGCTTGGAGGATCTCGATACCGGCTCGCGTCGCCTGGGCCTCGACGCTGACCACCACGCCGCGCGACCCTGAGACCGCTCGCGCGCCGCCCTCGAAGCGACGAGGGGGCCGCGGAGGCGGGTCCGCAGCGTTCCTGGCGGCGACCGAGCTGCTCGTCGGAGGCGACGCGGAGCCCGCGGCCGCGGGCGCCGGGGCTTTGGCGCTAGCGAGTGACGCCGCGGGCGGCGCCGTCGTCGATGCGGGCGCGCGCGCGCAGCCCGCCGCGAGGGCGAGGAGCAACGGCAAACCTTGGGCGCGGCGCGGTGCTCGCAGGCGGAGCATCGAGGATGAGCGCAGTCTGCGATGGTTTCGCGCGAGCGACCAACCCAAAAGAAAAAAGCTTCGATCTCGTCGTTCGGCGGGTCAAAACTTGAGATCCGCGCCGAGCGTCGCAAGGCCAAACGGCTGGCCCCAATCAGCCGTGTCGCGCCCGGCGAAGCGCACCGTCACGCGAGGGAAGGTGACGCCGAGCTCCGCGTCCGCGCGCAGGTGAAGCGGACCGAGCACGCGGTACGCGAGCATGGTGTGAGCGAGCGGACCCATGGTCCAAACCGGCGCGTGCACCCCGCGGTAATTGCCGCCCGCGGAGCCTTCCATGTCGACCAACGCGGCCGCGAAAGCAGGCCCGACGCCGAACGACAGCGGCTCGTGGTCGAGCACGAGATCCGCGCCGAGCGTGAGGTACGCGATGCGCACCGAGGCCGACCCTTCGGGCTCGTGGAGATCGTGGCTGAGCGCCTGCCACGTCCCGGTGAGCGCGATGGAGAGGAGGCTCACCGGTTCGAAGTGCAGACCCACGCGCGCGAAGCCTGCTGGCTCGCTGACACCGACGCCCACTCCGCCGGCGAGGAGCGCGCCGAAGGTTACCTCCGACGGCGGCTCCTCCTCGACGACCGGTGGAGGCGGAGGCGGAGATTCCGGCGGCGGCGTGACCTCCGACGTCAGGGTCTCGGGCGTCACACCGAGCCTCAGCAACCTACCGCGCAGCGACTCGACCGCGCTGACGGCCGACACGTCCTTGCGAGACGCGTCGACGCGGATGACGTCGGAGAACGCCGTCGCGCCGGAGTCGGGGTGCTCACCCCAGAGGCTGATGCTCGCGTCGCCGTTTCGCACCATGACGACGGCGAGGGCGCCGCTCCGCGCGGCCACCTGCGCCAGCGACTCGCGAGTCCGCGCCTTCACGCGCTCGACGCGAAAGCCGACCGTCACGAGCTCCGCCTCGAGTCGAGCCACGAGCGCGCGGCTGCCGTGGTTGTCGACGAGCGCGATGAGCACGCGCTCGTCCGCTCGTGCTTCGGCGGCCATCCCGACGCAGAGGACGGTCGCGACGAGAGCGCCGCTCCTCACGCCTTGCTGCTCCGTCGGGATCTGCTGCGCGCTCGCGTCAGCGCGAGACGAGGCGCTCCGCCAAGCGGGCGTGCGGACCAGCCGGATAGCGGGTGAGGTATCGGGCCGCCGTCTCCTTGGCCCGCGCGAGTTGTCCCGACCGCTGCTCGGCTTCCATCAGGCGCCCGAGCGCTTCGCGCGCAAAGGGACCTCGCGGCTGCTCTCCCAAGTAAGTCCGAAACCATCGAGCCGCGTCATCATACTGACCGAGCTGGTCGAAGTGGAGTCGCGCCATGGCGAACCCCGCCTGAGCGCTGCGCGGACCGCCCGGGAAGCGCCGCCTCAGGATCGTGTACGCCTGGATCGCGGCCTGGGGCCGGTGGGCGAACCGGGCGATGTCGGCCAAGAGCCCGAGATCGGAGAGGCTTGCCCGCTCACACTCTGCAGCGAAGTTTTCAATGCCGATAGCCGCCAGCGCCTCGGGGTATTGGCCCGCTCGAGCCAACGATTGCCAGGCAGGAACCTCCGGAGCAACGGCGGGTCCGCCGACGTGCGGTGACTCTCCCGGCGCGATCGCGGGCTTCGCCGAAGACGCCGCGTCGGGCTCCGGCGCCGAGGCGTCGGGCACGGACGGAAGGGCTTCGGTCGTTTTCGTCGTCTGTCCGAAGGCGCTGACCTCGAAGCGTCGATCCTTGCACCAGGCGCGCAAGGTCTCGCCGGCCATGACCGGTCGACCGCTGCCGAGCAAGCAACCCGAGACGACGACGCTGCCTTCGCGCAGGCGGAGCGTCAAAAGCTCGTCGGCCGGGTCCCAGCTCACGTCGAACTTGGTTCCCGTCACGTCGACCGCGAACGGCCCGAAGCTCAGCCGGTAGTTCGTGCGGGAGCGGTGCACGACGGACGCTTCGACTCCACCCGCCTCGACCACCACGTGCGCGCCGTCGTGCGTGAGATCTCCGAGGCGCGCGCGGGTGCCCGGAGCGAACAGGAGCCGCGAGCCGTCCGAGAACTCGAGCGGGACGCCCCGCGAGCTCGGCGCGATCCACGCGCCGGCGTCGAGCGCCTGCCCTCCGACTCGCGCCTCCAGCCTGTCGCGACCGAGCACGAACACGACCGCGGCGGCGGCCGCGAGCGAGAGCGCGGCGCACAGCGCGAGCGGGCGCACGAAGCGCGAGCGTCGCTTGGGCTTGGCGAGCAGCACTTGCAGGCGCACCGAGTCGAGCGACTGCGCGTCGAGCCACGCGTCTTCTTCTCGCGCGACCGCGTCGCCCAGGGCGAAAAGCTTCTCGTTGTTTCCCCCTCCGGGGGCCGCCGAGCGCGTCACGGGACACCTCCGAGCCAATCCGCGAGCGCGGGTTCGTGCTTGGCGAGCTCCTGGAACTGAACGTGAGCCCGGCTCAGACGACGCTTGACGGTGGCGAGCGAGACGCGAGACGCCTGGGCGACCTCGGTGAGCTCCATGCCGTCGATGAATCGAAGCGCGAACGCGATGCGCTCGTCCGAACCCATGCGCTCGAGCACTCGATACGTGGCCCGCAGCGTCTCGGTGGCGAGCGCGTCGTGCGGCTCGACCCCGCGCTCCGGCAGCTCTTCCGGCGCGACGAAGCGCATGAACCGCCAGCGGGTGCGCTTGCGGATGCGGACGCGCGCGGTAAAGACGGCGATTTGCGTCAGCCAGGCGCGCAGCGCTCGCGGATCGCCGAGGCGATCGATCGACGCGAGCGCGCTCACCATCACGTCTTGTAAAAGGTCCGGGATCTCCGGGTCCGGGCCGAGCACCCGCACGAGCACCCGGCGCAGGTGCTCCGCGTAACGATCGAAGAGCTCCGCCGCCGCCTTCTGATCACCGTTCTTCAGTCCGAAGACGATGGCCTCGTCCGAGCCGCCGAGGGGAAGCCGGATGACTTCGGCTCGGCGCTCGCTACGAAGCGGCTGATTGGCGCGATGATCCCGTGACAATTCTCGTGTTTAGTGTCCGCGAACCGAGACAACGGCTCAATCCGCTCGGCGAGCACGTTATACTGCGCGGCACGATGTTCGGCCGCGCGGTGGTTCCGTTTGCGTTTGTCTCCGGATTCATTGCGTTTTCGGCTGCCTGCTCGGAGCGGGCGGGCGAGCCGGTGGTGTGGGTGGGCCCCCCCCTCGACGGCGCAGGGGGATCCCCGGCGGGGGGAGACGGGAACCTGCCGGGCGCCGGGGGCGAGGGACAGGACCCCTTTGGTGGTTTGTGCTCGCCTTGCGACTCGGGGCGACAATGCGGCGATCGCGACGACTACTGCGTCGAGCTGACGGAGCACGAATTTTTCTGCGGGCGAGACTGCTTCGAGGGGGACGGGTGCCCGCGCGGCTACTCGTGCGAGCGAGTGAGCGAGCAGGGCTACACGCAGTGCGTCCCGGTGACCGGGAACTGCCGTCACGTGGCGTTGAAGGCGACACCGACCAAGGCCGCGCTTCGAGAGGCCGCGCTCGACGCCGTGAACGACGTTCGTTCGCGCTACGGCCTACCGCCGCTCGGCCTCGACATCTGCTTGAACGTCGTCGCACAAGAGAGCGCGGAGGAGCTCGCCGGGACCCGTGATCTCCTCGGTAAGTTCGAGCGCGAGTGCGAGGACGAGGAGCATTGCGAGTGCGACTGGGCCGGACAAGCCGAGGGGATGGTGGCAGCGTTCGATCTGCGGTGGGAAGACGTGGTCGAGCGCTCGATCGACGAACACTTGATGCAAGCCCCGAACGGCGGCTACGTCCGCACGCTGCTCTCACCGGACTTCGAACGCCTCGGCGTGGGCGTCGTCCTGAGCGGTGACGAGGGCTTCTCGGCGCTTTCCTTCGGATTGTGAGCGCGGGCGCGCCGTGGCAGACGTTGAAGCGCGATGACCCAGGTCGATTTCGTCCCGCTCGGCGCAGCCGTCCTCAGCGTCAGTGACACGCGCACTCTCGAGACCGACACGAGCGGAGCGCTGATCGCGAGCCGCCTGGAGGAGGCCGGACATCGCCTCGCCTGGCGCGGCATCGAAAAGGACGACTTGCTCTCGATTCGAAGCCGCGTGGAGGCGTTGTCGTCCGACGCCGGCGTGGACGTCGTCCTCGTCACGGGCGGGACAGGAGTCACTCGGCGCGACGTGACCCCCGAAGCCATCGAGCCGCTCGTGACGAAGCTCATCCCCGGCTTTGGGGAGCTCTTCAGGTTCTTGAGTTACGCCGAAATCGGGCCCGCAACGATCCAGAGCCGGGCCTTCGCCGCGCTCTGCGGTCGCGCCCTCGTGTTCGCGCTTCCCGGATCGCCCGCTGCGGTCCGGCTCGCGCTCGACAAGATCCTCTTGCCGCAGCTCGATCGTCGAACCAAGCCCTGTAACTTCGCCGAG
>JAEZYO010000140.1 GCA_023419055.1 Pseudomonadota bacterium
GAGCGCGTCGTGCTCGACGGCGAGATCGTCGCCTTCGACGAGCGCGGGCGGCCGAGCTTCGAGCGCATCCTTCCGCGTATCCAGGCGCTCCGCCCGCGCGACGTGCTCAAGGTCATGGCCGAGGTACCGGTGAGCTACCTGGTGTTCGATCTGCTCGCGCTCGGCGATCACGATCTCACCCAGCTGCCGCTCATCGAGCGCAAGCGCCTGCTCGGCAAGCTGGTGCGCGGCAGCGGCTACCTGCGCACGCTCGATCACGTCGACAGCGGCGAGCGCCTGTACGCGTTCGCGGAGCAGGAGCGCCTGGAGGGCATCGTCTCCAAGCGGCGTGACTCGCCGTACCGCCCCGGACCGCGCCGCAGCGGCGACTGGGTCAAGATCAAGCTCCGCACCAGCCACGACTTCGTCGTGATCGGTTGGCTCGAAGGCAAGGGCACGCGTTCTCCGCTCGGCGGCCTGTGCATCGCGAGCTACCTCGGCGATCGACTGATCTTTCGCGGCCGCGTCGGCAGCGGCATCAGCCCGCGAAAGATCGACGAGCTGCTCGCGCGCCTGCGCCCGCTCGAACAAACCACCTACCCCGCCGACGGTCCCATCCCCGACGATCTCAAGAAGGCGTACTGGGTGCGACCCGAGCTCGTCGCCCGCATCGAGTACCAGGACTTCACCGAAGAGGGGCGCCTCCGCGCGCCGGTCTTCTGCGAGATCGTCGACGGCGCCGACCCCAAGAGTTGCACGGCCGCACCCCCTGACGAGTTGATCGAAGCCGCTGCCGCAGCGAGGCCCGACGAGGCGGACCAAGAACCCGAACCCACGAGCCCTCCCGCCGCCGAAGACACCGCCAAAGCGAAGAAGGGACAGTCACCCCGCAGGGTGGAGGTCTCGAACCGCACCAAGATCTTCTGGCCCGACGACGGCTACACCAAGGGCGATCTCGTCGACTACTACGAGAGCATCGCGCCCACGCTCCTCCCCTTCCTCGCCGATCGCCCGGTCGTGATGGTGCGACAGCCCGACGGCATCAACGGCAAGACCTTCTTCCAGTGGAACGTGCCTCAGGGCACCCCGTCGTGGATCCGGCGCGGCGTCTTGCGCGATCCCGACGACCCCACGGGACGCGAAAAGACCGTGTTCATGGTCGACGACGTCGAGACCCTGCGTCACATCGCGAACCTCGGCTGCATCGCGCTCCACGTGCTCGCCTGCCGCGAGGCCACGCGCGACCAGTGCGACTTCGTGACGCTCGACTTCGACCTCGGCGGCCAACCGCTCTCCGTCGCGATCGAGCTCGCCCACACGCTGAAGGAGCTGCTCGACGACGCCGGCCTCACGGGCTACCCGAAGACCAGCGGGCAAACCGGCCTCCACGTGCTGGTCCCCGTCGGACCCGGCATCAGCTTCACGACGGGCGAGCTCCTCGCGGAGCTCCTCGGCAGGCTCGTCACCGATCGCCACCCGAAGGTGTCCACGATGGAGCGCAAGCGCGACAAGCGCGGCGGGCGTCTCTACGTCGACACCGAGCAAACCGGTCAGTCGCGCACCATCGTCTCACCCTACTCGGTGCGCGCGTTCCCCGGCGCCTCCGTCTCCACGCCGCTCGACTGGCGCGAGCTCTCCTCCGCGCTCGATCCTCGCCGCTACACGATCATGACGGTCCCCGAGCGCATCAACACCATCGGCGATCCGCTCGCGACCCTGCTCGATCAGCGCCCCGACATCCCTCACGCCGTCGCCAAGCTCGGCGCGCGCCTCCAGAAATAGCTCTTCTGGTTTTGGGCGGAATAGGGCGCACGGCGCAACGCCACCCGGGCTCTGCCAGGCCGCGCGCTCGTTGCCGGTCGGCTTCTGTTCGCTGATTCGCTCACGCGACCCTGGTAGCGGCGCCGATACCAGCGAGATCGCTGCCATCTACGTGGATCCCGAGCACTGGCGCGCGGGTGTGGGTCGTGCGCTGGTCGAGGCGAGCCTCGATTCGGCTCGTTCAACTGGTTACCGCGTGCTCACGCTGTGGGTGCTTGCGTCAAACGTGATGGGAAGACGATTTTACGAGCGGCTCGGTTTTGCCCCTGATGGTGAGACCAAGGTGGAGCAGCGAGAGAGCTACTCGCTCCACGAAATTCGCTACAAGCGCGAGCTTCCGCGCTAGGGCACCTGCCGGTACGCTCCTCGTCCTCTCGAGCTCGCGTTCGACGGCGCCCATGACCGGGCAGAATGTCGCCCCCGCGCCCCGTGGCTGGTCCCACCTTGGCTCACTGGCTCTCCATCGAAACGAGTTATGGTGGCTCGAGCGCATGGGAAACCTCGGCACTATCCTGACCGCCATCGCCGTTCCGATCGTCGTACCGCTCGTCATGCGTGCGCTCAGCCGGCGGGCGCTGGAGGACCACCTCCCCGAAGCCACGTCGAGCGAACTCCGTTACGGCACGGCACTGAAGGCGCTGGGAGTAATCGGCTTGGTGCTCGGCCTCTTCATCATGGTCGTCCCGGCCGCCTTGAATCGGCATGAATTTTTGGCGCTGACCCCACGCGCGTTCGTGATCGGCTTGCTCGCCGTTCCCGTCGGAGCCTTGATGATCCTCCTGCTTCCGGAGACGTTCTTGGTGCGACACCGCGCCGACACGACGGGACTGACTCTCGGCAGCATCTTTCGCAGGCCCCATCGATTCACGTGGCAAGAGATTCAGTCGGTCGAGTACAGCGTGGCAGCAAGCTGGTTCGTGTTCCGGTCGGTGGACGGTCGGGTCGGGCGCGTCTCCCCTCTCATGGTTGGCCTCAGGACATTCGCCGAGCTCACGCTCGCTCACGTCGATCGCACGCGGTTCACCGAGCTCGGATGGCAGAAAATGAGTGACGCTGCGGCTGGGCGCTCCGTGTTGACGTAGCGGACGGATGTCGAACGAGAGCCAGAACGCGCGCTTCCAGAAATAGCTCTTCTTGTTTTGGGCGGAATAGGGCGCACGTCGCAACGCCTCACGGTCTCTGCCAGGCCCCTCCGCGCCCTCCTCGAGCTAGCGTTCGACCTCGGCACCTCCTACCAGCTCTCCTC
>JAEZYO010000168.1 GCA_023419055.1 Pseudomonadota bacterium
CGCGACGCGCGCGGCCGCAAGCTCGAAGTCATCGCCCTGCCGATGCCCGCGCCCGTCATCTTCGACGGCCAGCGCCTGCCCGCGAGCTACGCGAATTTCTACGTCGGCAACAGAGCCGTCCTCGTTCCCACCTTCAACGACCCGAACGATCGCATCGCGCTCGGCATCTTGAGCGAGCTCTTCCCCGATCGCAGCGTGGTCGGCATCCACTCCACCGACTTCGTGCTCGGCCTCGGAACCATCCACTGCTCCACCCAGCAAGAACCCTCGACGTAACCCCCCCGTACGGCTT
Source organism: Pseudomonadota bacterium (assembly GCA_023419055.1). The sequence goes on from JAEZYO010000168.1 coordinate 293, forward strand.
GAACCGCCAAGCCTCGCGGAGGTGTCTGGGATTGAACCGCCAAGGCGCCAAGCCTCGCGGGATTGAACCGCCAAGGCGCCAAGTCTCGCGGGATTGAACCGCCAAGGCGCCGAGAACGCCAAGCCTCACGGGATTGAACCGCCAAGGCGCCGAGAGGGCCAAGCCCATCGCCAGACGCTTAAGGACCGGCCGTCCGCCAAGTTCGGCGTTTTGGCGAGGCTTTCGCGAGCACCGGAGCGGAGCGTACAAAAGTACGTGAGCACCGGAGCACAGAAACCAAAGCCAAAACCCGAAATCGGCGGACGTGGTCGACGCTTAAGATACCGGGGATGGGGCCAAGCCACGCTCGGCGTTTGGGATTGAGGGTCATGCGCCAGGCTCACGGAGGTGTTCCGAGATGGGGCGGCCAGGGGGCGCAGAGCGCGCCGGCTCGGGGTCGGGTGGGTGCGCCCGCGCGTCGACGGGTTTCCTGTTGATGCAACGCACTCTGCAACGCGCTCTGCCGAATCAAGATGCGGCAAGCGCTCGGCGAGATCTTCGAGCGAGATCGGATGCTCCACACTCCTGTGGTTCGCGACCTCGGAAGGGCGACACGCGGCCGACGAAGCGCTGTCGATGGAGGCGAGCCGAGTCGAGCCGATCAAGGCGGGACCGAAGATGAGCTCGAACGGGGAGTGCGCTCTGGATGCGGCGTCCATGTCCGGCAGACGGAGGCTGGGAGCGCGCACATCAGGCAGTGTTTGGTGCGCAAATACGCCTCACTCGGCCGCGCGGGCCCGTAGCCATTTCGCCGCGTCGCCGCGTTGTTGCACCATGAGCAACTTCCCGCACGCGGTACGCTGTACGGCACGCTAAAGTAAGCGGGTGGCGAGTGAGCTCGAGAAGCCCGAGCCCGTGCGCGTCCTATTCGTCGAGGATTCGCCCGACGACGTGGAGCTCGCGCGCATGGAGCTCGAGGACGCGGGTATGGAGCTCGATTGGGCGGTGGTCGCCTCCGCGGACGACCTGCGGACCCAGCTTCAGAGCCGCAGCTGGGACATCGTCATCTCGGACTACTGGATGCCGAGCTTCACCGGGCTCGACGCGCTCCACATCGTCCAGGAGTACGAGCTCGATATGCCGTTCATCCTCGTCTCCGGTACGGTAGGGGAGGACGTGGCGGTCGAGCTCATGCGCGCGGGCGCGCACGACTACCTCTTGAAGGATCGCCTCGCGCGGCTGCCCACCGCGGTGGAGCGCGAGCTCCGGGCCCTGCGGCGCCGCAAGGAGCAGCGCCGCGCCGAGCACGCGCAGCGGCTGGTCGTGCAAGCGAGCGCGATCCTGGCAAGCTCGCTCGAGGTCGAGCAGACGCTCGGTGAGCTTGCGCGCCTCATCGCCGGAGACGTCGCCGATGTCTGCATCTTCAACCTCTCCGAGACTGATTTCGGTCCGAACTGGGTGAGCGCTGCGGCCGAGGACGAGTCCCTTCAGGATCTCGCCCATCGTCTGGGGCTCGCGCTCTCCAAATCGGACACCTCGGCGTCCAACGCGGACTCGCGCGTCTCCAACCGGCGCAACGTGGAGCTCGTCCCGGTCGTCGACGCCACGCGCGTCGCGAGCCTCAGCTCCGATCCCGCCGTGGCCGAGCTCTTTCAGCGCATCGGCACGCGCTCCTTCGTGCGCACCTCGCTCGACTCGGGGGGCCGCACGCTCGGCTGCATCACCCTCCTCTCCACTCGAGAAGACCGCCGCTACGACGCGTTCGATCTCGCCCTCGCCCGCGAGCTCGCCTGGCGCATCGCCTCGGCGGTCGACAACGCGCGCCTCTATCGCAACGCTCAGGACGCCATTCGCATGCGGGACGAGTTCCTCGCGATCGCCTCGCACGAGCTTCGGACCCCGATCACCGCCATCCGCCTGCAGGTGCGCGGCGTGCGCCGCGTCGCGGCCAGCATCAACGTGCTCCCCGGTGTGCTCCCCGTCCTCAACGAGCGCCTCTCGCGCGTCGAACGCAGCATGGCGCGCCTCTCGCAGCTCGTCGACAGCCTGCTCGACGTCTCTCGCATCGCGACCGGCAAGCTCAAGCTCCACCCCGAACCGATCGACCTCGGCAAGCTCGCGCGCCAGGTCATGGAGTACATCGAGCCCGACGCCGAGCGCGCCGGAGTCGAGCTCACGCTCGTCGAGCTCTCCCCCGCCGAGGGCTCCTGGGATCTCCTGCGCATCGAGCAGGTCCTCATGAACCTGCTCTCGAACGCCCTCAAGTTCGGCGCGGGCCGCCCCATCCAGATCGAAACCGGCACTGACAAGGACGGCCGGTGCGCCTTCGTGCGCGTCATCGACCACGGCATCGGCATCTCACCGGAAGACGCCGAGCGCATCTTCGGCAAATTCGAGCGCAGCGTCCCCGCGCGCCAGTACGGCGGCCTCGGCCTCGGCCTCTACATCTGCCGCCAAATCGTCGAAGCCCACGCCGGCACCATCTCCGTCCGCCCCACCGAAGGCGGCGGCGCGACCTTCGAAGTCACGCTCCCGCTGGCTTGAGCGCCTGGTCGTTAGAACGTCAGGGTCTCGAACACTGTTTCGAGCTATCCTCGTCGAGCCACCGATGCACGAGAGAAAAGCTCCGGAAGTCAACGATACGTCGATAGCGCCGTCCTCCGACGAGGCCATTCTCGACCCTGGCGTCGCCCTCTCACCGTTCAAGACGAGAGCCTGGCGCGAGCTATCTCCTCGTGAACGCATGCGAAGAAGCTGGCGGCAGCGCGAGCTCCTCGCCTTTCCGCAAGAGGTCCATGATCGCAAGCTTTTTCCGGCGCCTTGAAGGCGAGGCGGTTGACTATCTCCTCATCAGCGGTCAGGCGACCATCTTGTACGGCGCCGCGACGTTCTCCGAGGACGTCGACCTCTGGCTCTCGCCTGCGGCGGCGAACCTCGAGCGATTCATCTCCGTGCTGCGTTCCTGTGCTGCGCGCTACTACAAGCTGACTCCGCCTCTCGCGCTCGAGAATCTGCAGCGAGGTCACGGCTTTCACTTCGTCCTGCCTGGCGACGCAAGCGGTTCGGAGTTCTACCTGGATGTCATGGGAAAGCCGCCGCGCGTCGGTGGCTTCGAGCAAGCCGCCACGGGCGCCCGTTACTTCGACACGGACTTCGGTCGGGTGCACACGGTTGGCATCAAGGAGCTCGTCGAGATCAAGAAGACTCAGCGGCCGGCGGACTATCCGATCATCGGGCGTCTGGCGCTCGCCCACTTGAACGACGTATCAGCGACAGAAGGAGATCTGCTCTGGGCTCTCGAGAACACCTTCGGATTGCCCGAGCTTCGAACGCTTTTTGCGGAGCATCGCTCCTTACTGGAGTCTGCGCTCCCCGTTCTCTCAGAGCCCTTCGATAGGGCAGCCCGAACATTTCTCGATCTCGGAGAGCTGACTCCCTCACTCGAAGACGACCTCGACGCTCATTTCGATAGCCAGGGTGCGGCCTTGAGGCGCGCCGATCGCGCCTACTGGAGGGGCATCATCGACGAACTTCGCGCTCTCCGCGCCAAGGGTGCGCTGATGCAAGAGGGGCAGCCAGTCTAAGCCGCTCTACCCGAGAGCGCGGCGTCCTTTCAAGTAGCGCCCTCGGGTAGGGAGAGCTCGGCATCACTTCACGAACGCGACCTTGATCTCCTGCGGCTTCACCTTCGCCTCGGCGGTGCACACGCCGAGCAAGTCGGCGTCCCACCAGAGCGCGGTGTAGCCGCCGATGTGCACGGTGCCGACGTCGGGGGGCACGGTCCACTCGACCGCGAACTCGGCGTGCTCGAGCTGGTCGTCGAAGGAGCTCGTGTAGACAGGGATCGGGTTCGGCCCGACGTGCTCGACCTCGACCCACCCGATCCGCTGGCGAGCGAGGTTGTCGTTGCCGCCGTTGATCGCCTTTCCGGGCGCGGCCTTGAGGATCAGGCCGACCGAGGCGTAGGCGCCCGCATAGAACCCGGCGCCGGTCGCCCAGACCTCGCCCCAGATCTTGCCTCGCATGCTCGCGACGATCTTCTTCGTCCCCGGAGGGACCTGCACGGTTCCGGCCAGGCCGAGGATATTGTCGTCCGAGCCGTCCGACGTGGTCGGGGAGCCGGTGCCCCACATGTAGAGCTGACCGTTGTCGATGTCGTGCTTGATGGCGGCGGCGGGCGCCTTCCAATTGATGAGGTCGGGGAAGGACGAGATCGTCGCGCTGGTGGGCGGAAAGGTGATCTTGGTGTCGAGCTTCAGCTTCGGCGGTTCCTTCGGGATCTCGATTTTCTTCAGCTTGGCCTTGACCTCTGGCCCGGCCTTGTCGACGGCGCGCGCACGGATCTGCGCGCCGACGTCGCCGAGCTTCTTGAACGCCTCGGCTTTGGCCTTCGGGTCCTTGAGCCTCGACGCGGCGATGGCGGCTTCCCGGAACTTCGGCCACGCGGGATCCGCCGTGACATGCGGCTTGATCTGCGCGTCCAGCTCCTTGAGTTGGTTTCGAAGCTCCGGCAGCCGGATCGCCTCGGGGCTGAGCTTCGGCAACGGCGCCGCAAGTCGCGGCGCAGGGCTCTGCACCTTGCTGGACGGCGCACCCGCCTTGGCCGCATCCGCCTGCGCCGAGGGGCTACCGATCAGAAGAACCAACGCCGAAAGAGGAAGCAGCCTCCGAATGAGCATGCGGCACCTCAGCTCAACCCGCGCGCGGGCACAAGCGTCCCCGAAAGCTCGGAGCTGCAACGACCGGGAAGACGAGAGTTTGTCCAGGCCTCACCAGGAGTTACGGCACTGTTGGCTATCTCCGCCTGGCGCGTCCGAGCGGGGTCATTCGGTCGAGCGCACGATCGATGAGCCACGAGGCTTCGCCCGCCGCCTCGGCCTCACCGTTGCCGCGGTTCATCGACGACACGGAGGCGTTGCCCTCGCGGAGTGGCCATTTGAAAGACCCGAGGTCCGGTCGCTCTTGGCGAATGATCTGCGGGAGCGAGCCCAGTCTCGCGAAGCTCAGGGCCAACTGGAAGCGGCGGCAGCGGCTCGAACTTGGGAACGGCGCGAACCTTTGGTTCCGGCCGACGCAACTCACCCGGGGCGACTCTTTCGTCACGCGCCTCAGCACCCAGCGCTCGCCCCTTCTCAATCCCGCCTTTCTCGCTCGCAGGGTGCGCACGCCTCTGACGCCCTCGTCGCGCCGCTTGCCCTGCTTGCGCGGGCTCCTTCCCGGATGAGTCGCGCCGCTCGCAGGATGCGGATGGCCCCGACATCGTCGTCATCGAGCGCCGCACCCAGCGTCGCTGAATCCCCCAAACGTCACGGCCCTGGCGCTGCTTGCGGAGTCGCCTGACGCTTTGGAAATCGGCGGATCCTGGGTGCGAAGGCGTCTGACGACGTCGTCGGACGCCTTTCGCAGGGTCCAGGAGTGTTTGCCGTAATGGAGTCGCTGGGTTAGCTAGCTGGTGCCAGCCGGTTCGACCGGCGCCTTTTCAGTGCGAGCGGTGGGTTTCGAGTCGTCGGGGATGATCTCGTGGATCTGGGCTTCGGTGAGTCCCAGGCTCAGGAAGTCGCGCTTGAGGGCGACGAGACGGGCGTGCGCGGACCGAACGGTGGTCCGATAGCCGGCCTCGGCGATCGTGCGAGCGGCGTCGGTCGGGCGGTGAGCTTCGACCGCGGCGGCGTACGAGAGGCGCAGGGTTTCGATCTCCGATGCCCAGCCGGTTCGCAGGTCTTCGCTCCACTGCGGAGCGCTCGTGGACACGACGCGTGAGCGCAGCACTTCCATGAGCACGGGTTGCTGTAGTGGGTCGCCCGCGGTGTACGTGCGCACACCTCCGGGGAAGACTTGATCGAGCGCGGGGCTCTGCTTGGGGCGGCCGAGCGTATTCCACATGGCGTCGCGCACCGCGCCGATGGCGCGATCGGCTTTTGCATCTTCGGCGAGCACGAGCGCCCAGCCGGTTGCTTCGGCGTCGGCCGTGGCGCGGAGCAGCGCGCTGGCCGAGTCGATCGCCGCGACAGCGCCCGAGAGCCGAGCCTGTGCCGCTTCGGCGATCTCACCCCCGCGCGCGGCGGCGCGCGTGAGCGTCGTCCGGACGTGTTCTTCCACCCGCTCCGGAGCCGCGTTGGCCCTGATCACTTGTCCCATCTGATTCCTCCTCCTATTGGCGAGGAGAACGCCTCCCCGCGCGTGCGGCACCTTTCCACGTCGAGCGCGCTCGGGTCAACGGGGTGCATATAGTCAACTGTTCGGCATTCCGCCGAACGTGGAGCCGCCGAGTCGGCATGAAAAAGGCGCGACAGGTCGAGTCCTGCCGCGCCTTTCGCGCTGACCGACTTCTCTAATTACGGCGCTGCGTCCGAGCAGCAGCGGAAGCCGACGTCGGCGTTCGCGAAGCTCGGCTTCTCGAGGACGAACGAGAAGTTGCAGGCGGTGGCCGGGCCGAAGGACGAGTAGCCGCCGCCACGCACGCGGAAGTACTCGAAGGTCAGCGGATCCGCGTCCGTGCTGACACCGCTCGACGTCCACTCGGCGACGTTGCCGCTGAGGTCGAAGATGTCGTTCGTCGTGGAGGCGCCGCTGGAGCCGTACTCGGTGTGGCAGGCCGCGACGCTGCCACTCGCCCAGGGCTTGCCCGTGCAGTAGCCGCCGCTGCAGACCTCTCGACTCGCGCACTGAGCGTCACCGTTGCAGGTGCAGAAGCCGTCGGTGCAGGTGCCGCTGAGGCAGTCGCTGTTGGCCGTGCAGAAGCGTTTGTCGTTGCAGATGTTCTGGGCGTAGGTGGTGGGGTTCGTGCTGAACGACCAGGAGGCAGTCGGAGCCGTGACCTCGTCCTCGCAAGCTTCTTGCCACTCTGCTTGCGTGCACAGGCGCATCGGGTTCCCGGCGCTGTTCTTGATCAGCTTGCAGGCGGCCTCCGCGGCTGCCTGGTTCACGAAGGTCCAGGGGAGGCGGTTCGGGAACTGGCAGGCGCGTTGGTTGTCGATGATGCCCGAGTTGCTCGAGGTCGCGTCGGGGCGAGAGGCCTCGTACTGGCCAATCCAAACGTTCACGCCCGCTACGCTCGTCTGAACCATGTTGTCGACGAGGTTGGTGCAGGTGACCGGTTGGGTGCCTGCTGCGTTATAACAGATGGCGCCAGGCCCGGGCACGCGCTCGTCGATCTGACCGTCGCAGTTGTCGTCGATGCCGTTGCAGGTCTCGGTTCGTCCCTTGTTGGGGGTGGCCGTGACGCTGCAGGCGACCGAGCCGTTGCTCTGGCAGATGTTGACGCCGTTCGCCTGGCAGGCGCCTTGGCCCGCGAAGCAGGTCGGGTGACAGAAGTTGTCGATGCAACCGTAGCCGAAGGAGCACTGGCTGTCGTTCGAGCAGGTGCAGCGGCCGCCGTTGCAGCTGTTGCTCCCGCATTGATTGTTGCCCGTGCACGCCTGGTAGGCGTTCAAGCCCTCGTCGATGCGGCCGTCACAGTTGTTGTCGAAGTTGTCGCAGAGTGTCTCCGGTGAGGAGTAGCCCACCGACGCGTCGAGGGTGATCTTGGAGTTCAGGGAGGCGTAGTTGCAGAGCCACTGACCGCCGCTGCAGGCGGGCGCGGCGCCGGCGCAAGGGCCACCCTGAAGGCAGAAGTTCGAGGTGCCGAGCATGTCGTTGTCGGCGGCGTCGACCTTGCCGTCACAGTCGTTGTCCTTGCCGTCGCAGACCTCGGCGGTCGGCGGCCAGACCTCACACTTGTGCTCGCAACCTTCGTTGCCGGGGGTCTGGAGCAGATCCTTCCAGCCGTCTTCGCAGGCCTCGAGCTTGCAGACGCCGTTCTCGCACTTCTCGAGCTTGGCGTGCGGGATGTCGTCGCAGACGTTCCCGCAGGTGCCGCAGTTGTTGATGTCGCCGACCGCCTCGCCGAGCTTGAAGCCTTCGTTGTTCGTGCCGTCGCAGTCGTTGTCGACGTTGTCGCAGAGCTCGAGGCTCGGTCCGACGGTGGTCGCCGCCGGGACGCAGACGATCTGCTGCCCATTGCACACCGTGACACCGGGCGTGCACTGGCCCTTGCAGTCGCCCCCCGGGCAGAGGTCCTCGCAGGGGACGCCGGCACCGGGAGCGCCCTCGTCGATATCGCCGTCGCAGTCGTCGTCGAGGCCGTTGCAGGTCTCGTCGTCGCTGGTCTTGGTGCAGGCGTACTCGCAGCCGTTCTCGTGGACGCCGTCGTTGTCGTAGTAGCCGGCTTCGCAGCCGCCCGTCGCGATGCGGCAGCGCCACTCGTCGGTGTCGACCTCCACGCAGGCGGGCATGGCGTGTGACAGGTTGCAGACGTTGTTGCAGCTCCCGCAGCTGTCCACGCTCGTGAGATCGAAGTCCTCGTCGACCTCACCGTCGCAGTCGTTGTCGAGGCTGTCGCAGAGCTCCTTTCCGCCGTTGGTCTCCACGCAACCCTTCTCGCAGCCGTCGCCCTCGAGATCGTTCGCGTCCAGGTAGCCGGGGAAGCACATGTCGATGGCGCATTCCCCCTTCACGCACTTGGGGAAGGCGTTCTGGAAGTTGCAGACGTTGCCGCAGCTCCCGCAGTTGAACGGGTCGGTCTTGGTGTCGTCGCTGCAGCTCGTGTCGCCGCCGGCGTTCTCGTTGCCTTCTCCGCCGTCGCTGGGGTCGACGTTGCTGGTGCCGCCGGTGACGACGACGCCGGAGCCACCGCTGCCACCCTTGCCACCGCTGCCGCCCGTCTCGGCGCCGGGCTCGATGTCCTCACATTTGAAGCAGAAGGCCTCCGTCGTACAGCCCGTGCCCGTCAGGGCGATCAAAGTCGCGCAGAGCGCGTACGTCTTCATGTAACTCCCGCTCACGAGGCACCTCCCACGAGGCTCTCACCGTTCTGACGGCGACGGCGCCGCGCCATCGCCAAGAGCACGGTCATCACCGACGCCAAGCCGAGGGCGCTGGTTTCGGGCCGAGCGCCGACTCGGCAACCACAGCCACCGCCGCCCGTGGCGAGGCCGTACACGCCGTTCTTGGCGTCGCCCTTCGAGACGGTGCCGCCGCTAGCGTTACTGCCGCCCGAGCTCTTGCTGCCACCGCTCGAGTCCTCACCACCGTCACCCGGTTGATCGGTGCCGCCGGAGCTATTGGTCCCGCCGTTGGCGTCGCTGCCGCCGCTCGAGCTGTTGCTCCCGCCGCTGGAAACGCTGCTGCCGCCGCTACCGCTGCCGCTGCCGTTACCGCTGCCGCCGGAGCCGCCGCCGATCGTGACGCAGTAGCCGTCTTCGCACTTGAAGCCGCCGGGGCAGGGGAACTCGCCGCCGCCGCAGGGCGGAGCGCACTCACCGGCGATGCACGCCGAGCCGGCAGGGCAAGGTTCCGGAGAGTCTGCCTCGCCGTCGCAGTCGTCGTCGAGCATGTTGCAGATCTCGACGCCTGGCTGAACGTCACCCTTGCAGACCTCGATGCCCGCGTCGCAGGTCCATTTACCGGGCTTGCAGGGGGGCTCCGACTGATCCGCCGGTGGCTCGTTGCAGTCCGTGCCGAGCGAGTGATCCGGGTCGTTGTCGACCACGTCCGGAAGCTCGTCGACCGAGCCGTCGCAGTCGTCGTCCACGCCGTTGCAGACCTCTGGCGTGCCCATGCCGTTCGGCTTGCAGTAGATCTTCCACTCGTTGTCGACCTCTTCGCACACCTTGGTGCCGCCGCAGCCCGCTGCCGCGCAGGCGTCACCGATGCCGGGGATGTCGTCGACCTCGCCGTTGCAGTCGTTGTCGAGGCCGTCGCAAATCTCTCCGCTCGGGCCCTGACCGCCGTCGCACACGACCTGCGAGTCCGAGCACTTGTACGTGCCGTAGCCGCAGACGCCCACGCCGCAGAGGTCGTTGCCGCCGGCTTGATGCTTGCAGCACTGGTCACCGGTGACTGGAGTGGACGCGGGCGGCAGCGCCGGGACGCCTTCGTCCGTCGAGCCGTCGCAGTCGTCGTCGAGACCGTTGCAGATCTCGGTCGTCGGGATCTGCTGCCCGAAGCACTCGCTGGACCAGCAGTTGGCCGCGTTGCACTCGACGCCCGGCATGCCGGTCACGCCGTTCGCCTGCGCCACGCAGGTCTCGGTGCCCGATCGGCAAATGCCGACACAGGACCACTCGCCGTTGACCAGGGTGCAGCCGGCGGGGTTGGCCGCGCCGGGCTTGTAACACTTGCGAGCCTGACCGTCGGTCACGCCGTTGCAGTCGTCGTCGAGTCCGTTGCAGAGCTCGGTGAGGGGCCCCTGTGCCGGGATGCAGACCGGCGCGCCCGCCTGGCACTGCACGATTCCGGGCTCACAGATGCCGGTGGTGGTGCCACACGGGCCGCCGACGCCGACCAGATCCGGATCGTTGCTGTCGACGATGTTGTCGCAGTCGTCGTCGATGCCGTTGCAGATTTCGGGCTTCGGCGTGCACTGCGGGCAACCGTTCGGGAACCCTTCGTCGATGATGCCGTCGCAGTCGTCGTCCTGGCCGTTGCACACCTCGGGCGTGCCGGTTCCGGGCGTGAGAGGCGTGCAGCCAGCCTGTCCGTCATCCACGCAGCAGGTGCCGCCGCACTTGCGCACGCCTTCCTTCAGGCAGGCGTTCGAGCCGATGAAGCAGCTCGGGCGACAGAAGCTGTCAGCGGCGCACGAGTACCCGTTCGCGCACTGGGAGTCGTCGCCGCCGCTACAGGTACAGCGCCCCTTGTTGCAGGTGCCGCTGCCGCACTGCGCGTTGGTCTCGCAGTCCTGGTAGACGTTGAGTCCTTCGTCGATGCGGTCGTTGCAGTTGTCGTCCGCGCCGTTGCACTGCTCGAACTTCACCGTATCGGCGACGATGTCGGCGAAGGCGGTCTCGATCTCGGTCTGGTTCGCGGCGATGGGAGCGACGGTCCTGCCGCTGCCACCGTTCGTCATCATGTTGTTGAGCACGGTGGAGTCGAGACCACCCGTGTTCCCCATGCCCATCGTGTAGATCTTGACCGGATTCGTCGCGTTGACGGACCGCAAGGCCGTTACAGCGGCGGGCGGAGCAGTATTTTGAGCATCACCGCTCTCGCAGTTGTCGTTGCCATCGGTCATGACGACGAGCACGTAGGGGCGGCAATCGAGCTTGGGATCGTGCAATGGGCTGGCGGCGTTGTAGGTGCCGAGGCCGACTTTCGAGACCGCGAAGATCGGCTGGTACCACTCGCTCTGCGCGGACTCGATGGACCAGGCGAGCGGCGTGTTTCCGCCGGCTCGAATCTCAGGGTTGCGTGGAACGCCGCCGGCCACACCGGTCGAAGAACAGATGTCCTCGACGAAATCCACCCACTTTCGCACGTTTTGTGAAGAAGTGGCGGAGGGGCTGACGAGCACGCGCCCGCCGTTGCCGTCGGTGCCACAGGAGCCGTTGAAGGTGAGGTTCAGGTTGATGTCGACGTCGTCGGCGCGGCAATACTGAGTGCCGTTGACGTTGTCGCAATCATTGTCGCCATCGCCGATGCCGAGACCGCTGTTGCCATCGCAGGAGTCGTTGTTCGTGCAGGAGCAGGCATTGAAGCCGGTCCCACCGATGTTGGTCAGACAGGTGCCAGTGTCGCAGGCGCTGTCCACCTGACAGCCGTCCGGAACGTTGTCGAGGCTGACGTTGAGCTCGGCATAGTTCGAGCCGGTGCCGTCGTTGTAGCGACGACCCCAGAGGAAGCTGCCGACCGGCGTCGTCGCGCAGTATTTCTCGTCGCTGCAGCCGCTCGACTCGCGGAACCGCATCAAACCGAAGTCCAGAACGCTCGAGTGAGCATTGACGACGTTGGAGAGGGCCTGCTTCGCGCCGAGCATACGGCTCGGGGTTCCGGCGGTCGACACCTTGTGCGTGTCGCGGCCACCGTTTTGAGCCGTACAGCTCCTGTTCTGGCTGCAGGCGAACGTCGCGCCGTTGACCGTGCCGATGTTGTTGTCGCAGAAGACCGCGGTGGCGTCGCTGTCGCCGCCAGCGCCCGTGCCGCTGTCGAAGCGATCCAGCATCGAGCCCGACGTGTCGAGCAGCACCATCATGCGCGCCTTGATGAGCTCGGGCGGAACCACCAACATGGCGATCGGGGGCGCGTCGATGTCGAAGCTGATCGCCGCGGGGAAGGCGATGTTCCGCGGGTCGTAGTCGAGGCGAGCGAAGCCGTCTTCTTCGAGGCGGAGCGCGGCGTTCGCGGTCTTTCCGTCGGCGCCCACGATCAACGCTTCGCTGATCTTGAGCCGCTCGTAGCCCTTCTCGTCCACCAGCGAGGTCTGGTTGCGGCTGGACTCCTTCTGCTTGAGGATCTTGGCGAGGTCCAGGCTCCAGACCAGGTTGTTCGGAGCGGTCTCGTCCTTGATGACGAGCATGGTCCTGAGGCGGTTGTGGCTCGCGCTCACGACCATGTCGATCTGGTGCCAGACGTCACCGTAGACGGCGCGCCCGTCGGCCAAGGTCTCGGGGGTAACGTCGCGGCCGCCCACGGGAGCGAGCACCAGAGTCTGCTCGGGGTTCGCGATCGGCCGAGCGACGAGGCTGCCGGCGCCGAGCCCGCCGAGCTCGAAGTCGATGTCCATGGCCGCGTTGCCGGTCGGCTCCGGGATGAGGAGCCTGCCGTGCGATCGCAGTCGCGCGTCGGTGTTGGCAGCAAGGCGGTCCCTGAAGACGTCGCCCTTCTGTGCCAGCGCATCCAAGAGGCGATAGTCACTCGGAAGCCGGTCGCTCACCGGGAGAGCCGCGCCTTGTGCCGCGCTGGGCTCTGAAGCCTCGCCGGGCTCCAAGCTCTCCGAAGAGCACGCCACCAGGGCCCCTCCGCCGGCAGCGAGGATCCCTGCCGACACTACAATCCGCCTGAGTCTTCTACGAAGCGTACTCATCCCGAAGCTCCTTGCTCCCTGCTTGCGCTCCGAAGACAGGAAGACAGCAGAGGACTATAACGTAAGTAATACGGAGCTCGTAAGTGTCTAAAGTGAAGGCGCGTGCGATGACCGTAAGTTCATGTCCTTGCCCTCTCCTCCTTGGACCTACAGCGCTCAGCGGCCGGGCGTGAGCAAGGACCGGCGAGCGCGCGCTCTCATTTCCCTTCGTGCGAGGCGCGCGGTCGAAATGATGGCGCCAGAGCTCGGCGAGATGAGCCACGATTCAGCTCGGATCGGCATTGTTCATCAGGTTCCGATGAGTGCCGATTCGTGCCTGATCATCTTCGGTGATCGATCGCGCCTCCTCCTCCGGCAGCGCGTTAGCTGCTGCGTGCGCTCATCGAGCGATGCGCTCGCGATACGGCGGCTCTCGGCGGGTTCGAAACCTGCCGAGCCTGCCGGGCCTGATGAAGGCAGATGTAGCGAGCGGTGGGTGCTTTTGCGCGGACTCGCTGCGAACCTGCTGTCTCGAGCGGCCGGTTCGTGAGGTAGCGCGCGACAACCCCGCAGGCAGGCGCCTACTCCGCCGGCAGGTCGAACAGGTTCCCGCTCAACATGAGGAGGGAGAGCACGGTCCAGCAGTGATTGTAGTAGCGGCTCCGCGCGAGCAGCTTGCCCGTGCGGATGCGCGCGTAAGCGGCGTCGATGAAGTCCTGGTAGCTCGGGTCGAACATGGCGCCCACGGCGGCAGCGCCCACGAAGACGGCTGAGCCCGGGTTCGGCTTCTGGGCTCGCGGGTCGGGAGCGGGGGTGCCGTCGAGCTCGTAGCCGTCGACGATGCCGTCCGCGCCGATGCCCGCGAAGAAGCGGCTGACCTTCTCGAGGTAGGCGCGGGCGCGCGGGTCGCGGTGGTACGCGTAGTCTTGCCCGATGCGGAAGGGGAGGCGCGCGGAGTCGTATTGGTAATTCTTCATCGCGCCGGGAAACGCCTCGACCGGCGTGCCGGAGGCGTCGCACCAGGCGGGGACGAGGCCGTTTTCGCGGTTACCGTTCCGGTCGTTGAGGCTCGCCTCGACGATCTCGTAGCCGCGATCGATGACGCGCTGCCAGCCGGCGACGTTGCCGGAGACCTCCCCGAAAATGCGGTACTGGTGCGGCGCGAAGTAGGAGGGGTTGAAGACGTTCTGCCCGCGCCAGTCGTCTCCGGGGATGAGCATGTCGGGCCATTTTCCGTGGTCGACCTCGAACTCGTAGACGCGATCGATCTGGCGTTTGGCGTGGCTCAGGTAGCTCTCCCCGAGCGAGCCGCTGCCGCCCCACTGGCGGTGCGCCATCACGAGCGCCCAGGCCATGTCCTCGTCCGAATCGGTCGCACCACCCACGCCGAGCGCCTTCGAACCGTCGGGCGCGATGTACCAGTTCATGAGCCCGTTCGAGTTCAGGAACGCGAGCGCGTAGTTCCAGAGCGCGTCGAACAGCTGCTGGTCGTCCATCGCGACGGCAATGATCATCCCGTACGCGATCCCCTCCGAGACAGTAGAGTTCGCGACGCCGTCGGGCGTGTCGGGGCGCCGCGTGCGCAAGAATCCGCGCGCGCCGTCCGCCGTCACGATCTCCTCCCGAAACGCCTGGAACGCGCGCCGCGCGTCTTCGGCCGAGGCCTCACGCGGATAGGTACAGTGCGAAAGTCGCTGGTTCTGCGGGAAGGGGAGGCGGCCCATCGTGCGCCGAGCCTGCCCGGGTCCTCGCTCGATGGCAACTACTCGCTCGGGCGTCGCTTTCCCGACTTTGCTAGTGGCAACCGATGGGCTCGGTGCCGATCGCGATGTCGTCGTACCAGATCTCCCGAACGGGACCCGCGTACTTCTCGAATCCGAAGCGGAGCGCGTCGTAGTCGTCGAGTGGCCAGTCGGTGTGGTGCAAGTCCGGGATCTCGTCACCCTCGAGCCACACCTCGATCTCCGGGCCAGCCGAATCGAGCACGAACTCGATACAGCCGAACTCCCCCGCGACCACCGCCGCTCCCGGCAACATGTCGTTGTAGTAGTTTTCGTTCGCGAGCGCGCCGTGCGTGTCTCCCGACACCGTGTACATCAGCATCGAGTTCATCTCACCCAGACGGAAAGCGTTTCCGGTGCCTGGCGCCGCAGCAAGATCGGCGATGATGAACGTATTGTGCCCGCCCGTCATCGGTTCGGCGAAACGAACGTACGCGCGCACGTAGAGCCGCTTGCTCGCGGGCGGTAGCAGCGCCGCGTCGTGAAATACCAGGAACGTGCTGAACCCATTGCCGAACACCTTCGCCGAGCGAGAGCCCTCGTGAGCCACGGAGTCGTCGATGGTGACGGTTCCTTCTCCGTTCACCTCGGCAGACCACGGCGCCGCACTCGTCACCGCTCCCACGGCGTGATCCTCGAAGTCGTCGCAGAAGAGCAGACCCGGTCGCGCGCCGCAGAAACCCTGCGCGCTCCCAGCGCTCCCGCCACTTCCAGCGCTCCCGTCACTTCCAGCGCTCCCGCTACTTCCAGCGCTCCCACCCGCGCTCGCGCCGCCGCTCGAAA
>JAEZYO010000184.1 GCA_023419055.1 Pseudomonadota bacterium
CGTTCCGGGAAGTTGCCGCGGCTCAACGTTCGACTGGTCTCGTTCGGTTTCAAGTTCGGGAGCCCGGTCGACGCTGACATGTTGTTCGACGTGCGCTTTCTGAAGAACCCGTACTTCGAGCCGAACCTGTCGCACTTTTCCGGTCGTGAGGAGGCGATCGTCAACTACGTGGTCGGCGATCCCGAGAGCCTCCAGTATCTCGAGCACGTTCGAGGACTGCTCGAATTTTGTCTCCCACGTTTCGAGCGCGAGGGCCGAAGCTACCTGACTATCGGCGTCGGGTGCACGGGTGGACGTCATCGTTCGGTGGTGATCACCGACCTTTTGGGTAAGATACTGCGTGAAAGGTCGGGCCTTTCCGTCGACGTGGTCCACCGCGACGTCGATCGAGTCAACATGTCCGGGCCAACCGGCGATCCCGACTCTCAGGGACCGCGGCCCGGTGGAGGCAAACGAGCATGACGTCCGTGAGGGGGACGTTCGAGGTCAAGAACAAGCTGGGGCTTCACGCCCGGGCAGCCACCAAGCTGGTTCAACTTGCGTCCCGCTTTCCGTGTGAAATCGTGATCAGCCGCGCAGGGCAAGAAGCCAACGCCAAGAGCGTCATGGGGGTCTTGTTGCTCTGCGGCTCGCGCGGGACGAAGCTCGACATCGAGGCTACGGGGGACGGTGCGGAACAAGCAGTGAGCGAGCTCGGGCGGTTGATCGACGAGCGCTTCGGCGAGGACGAATGACTTTATGACCCGCGCGGACTTCGGCTCATGGCCGTCCTACCCGGGCGGTCCGGAGCTCGTCCAGGGCATCCCCGGGTCTCCCGGGTTTGTCGTCGGCGAGGCGATCGTGCTCGACCGCCGCTCGGGTCTCGTGCGGCGTCACATCGCGAATCACCTGACCGGTGAGGAGATGGAGCGCTTCGATCGCGCGGTCAAGACGGCCTCGGAGGGGCTCGCCGAAGCCGCAGAGAG
Source organism: Pseudomonadota bacterium (assembly GCA_023419055.1). The sequence continues at coordinate 966 of JAEZYO010000184.1, forward strand.
CGCGCGCACCCGCAGCATGCGCGCCGAAGCAGGCATCCTCGACGCCTATGTGCTGATGGTCGAGGACGAGACGCTGCGCGCCGAAGTCGAGCGTCGCGTGATGATCGACAAACTCTGCGCGGAGTGGGCGCTCGACGTCGCCATCGAAGGGTTGGCCGGCGCGCTCGAGAACTCCGAGGATCACTACATCGCGGAGCGGAAGCACGACATCGAGTTCGTCGGCGGCAGCATCTTGCGCGCGCTCGGGGGACGCACGGACGCCATCGTGCTGCCGCGTGATCGAGGGCCCGGGATCATCGTGGCGCACGATCTCTCCCCCGCGGAGACGGTGAGCCTCAGCAAAGAGACGGTGCTCGCGATCGTGACCGAGGGCGGCACGCGCACGAGCCACACGGCGATCCTGGCGCGCGCGCTCGACATCCCGGCCGTCGTAGGCGTGCCGGGTCTTTTGGCTCGAGTGGGAGACGGCGATCGCCTGATCGTCGACGGGATCCGGGGGCGCGTGGTGATCGCGCCGGACGAGCTCGCGGTCGAAGAGGCCACGGAGCTCGTCGCCAAGCATCACCGTACGGCGCAGGTGCGCCGTGAGCTCCGCGATCGGCCCGTGGTCACGCGCTGCGGCATGCCGATCGAGCTCAAGGCCAACATCGAGCTCCCGGACGAGGCCGGCATCGCCCTCGAGCAGGGGGCGCGCGGCGTAGGGCTCTATCGGACCGAGTTCCTGTACGTGAACCGCAATACGCCCCCGGACGAGGCGACGCAGTACGAGACGTACCGGCGCGTGGTTCAGGCCATCAACCCTTACCCCGTGACGGTGCGCACGTTCGATATCGGCGGCGACAAGTCGTTCTCGGGGGTGAAGCTGCCGCCGCAGAACAACCCGGCCCTCGGGATGCGCGCGGTGCGGCTCGGCCTCGCGCAGACCGAGCTCTTCGTGACGCAATTTCGCGCCATCATCCGCGCCTCCGCGCACGGAGAGGTGCGCGTCATGGTGCCCATGGTCTCGTCCATCGCGGAGCTCCGGGCCGTTTCGGCGCTTTATCGACAAGCGCTCGACGAGATCGATCGCGAGGGCTTGCCGCGCGCCGCGAAAATCCCGCTCGGCACGATGGTGGAGGTCCCGTCGGCCGCCATCATGGCCGATCGCTTCGCGGAACATTCGGAGTTCCTGAGTATCGGGACGAACGACCTCGTTCAGTATTCGCTCGCGGTCGATCGCACGAGTCCGGAGCTCGCGCACCTGGCCTCCTCGTACGACCCGGCGATATTGCGGCTGATTCGCGGGGTCATTCAAGCCGGCATCGCCCGACGCCGGCCCGTCATCGTTTGCGGGGCCATGGCGAGCGAGCCGCTCGCGGCCCTGCTCCTGATAGGGCTCGGTCTTCGCGAGCTCAGCCTGGAAGCGTCCGCCATCCCCGACGTCCGCGAGGCGATCGCGCAGGTGACGTTGACCGAAGCGGAGGCGGCAGCCGAGGCCGCGCTCGCCTGCATGACGGCGGACGAAGTCGAAGAGACGCTTCGGGCACGGCTCGCCGACCGCCTCCTGTTCATCACCTGAGCGGCCCGTTCGAAAGCGCGCAACTCGCGCGCGCCTCGCGCCGATGAAGTCGATGTGGACAGGGCGCGCGTGTTTCTCGGGGTGTGCGGGGTGTGGGTCGGCACGGCTTGCGAGCCTCCTTCGCCGTGGGAGCGGCTCGACCAGGCCGAGCTCACCGTCCTTTACACGGCTGACCTTCACTCTCACGTGTTCCCGCATCGCTTCGTGGCTTCCGAGCGGGACCAGGCGCTCGGGTTGGGAGAAGCGGGTGAGCTGGTCTCGGCGGGTGGTTTCGCGCGCCTGGGCACGCTGATCGAGCAGGAGCGTGGCCGCGCCCGTCGCTCGCTCTACCTCGACGGGGGCGACCTCTTCCAGGGCAGCCGCGCGTACGAAGCTTTCGGCGGCGAAGCGGAGCTCGTCGGCATGGCCGAGCTCGGCCTCGACGCGATGGTGCTCGGCAACCACGACCTCGACGACGGCGCTGAAGCTCTCGAGGACATCTTGGCTCGCTTCGGGACCTTCCCGGTCCTCGCGACCAACTACGTCTCGACGGAGCCGAGGTCGACCTACGCGCCATGGGTCGTCTTCGACATCGAAGGGCTGCGAGTAGGCGTCCTCGGCGTTGCGAACGTCGAAAGCGTGGGGCCTCTCGAGCGCGGGACCGGGTCACTCGGCGTCATCCCCAGGATCGAGACGGAGGCGGTCCAGGCTGCGCTCGACGTCCTCGGCGCCATTTCCGACGTGACGCTCGCGCTCACGCACCTCGGTTTGGAGCGCGACCGCGCGCTTTTGCGCGACACAACGGGGATCGATCTTCTGCTCGGCGCCCACCAGCACCTCACGCTCGAAGAACCGGAGCTCGAGCGGGATCGAACGGGCCGCGAAGTGCCGATCGTTCACGTCGGCGCTTACGGTCACTATCTCGGGCGGCTTCGGCTGAAGGTGGCTCGCCGCGGTGCTGCTGCGCTCGGCCTGGAGCGAGTGGAGCACGATTTCGTGCTCATGCCGGTCGGCGAGGGCACGAGCGAGTCGCCTCGTGTGGCCGCGACGCTCGCGCCTTACCGAGCTCGGCTGGATCGCGAAGACCGCGCGTTCGCCTATCTTCGGACGAAGCTCCCGCGAAGCGCTACAGGGGGAGGCGACTCGGCGCTCCAAAACTTGGTCGCGGACGCCGCCTGGCTCGCGGTGCCGGCCGACTTCGCGCTCATCACGAGCTCGAGCCTGCGCGCCGATCTCTTGCCGGGTCCGCTGACCCCGAGCTCGCTCTACGAAGCGTTGCCCTTCGACGATCCGCTGGCGCGCGTGCTCGTGAGCGGCCGCGAGCTCGAGCGGTTGTTCGAGGCGCTGGAGACTCGCGCTGCGCGCTACGGGTGTGAGACACCGGTCATGCTCGCCGGCGCCGCGCTCCGCTTCGCCTGTCGCGACGGAGCGGCGCGGCAGGGTTTGTTCGTCAGGGGACCCGACCGAGCTTGCCTGCACGACACGGATTGCGGGAAGGGAGTTTGCGCGCCGAGCTCGAGCGGTTCGCTCCGGTGCTTCCACGAGGCGCCCGCGGAGGCGCTGCTCTCGTTCGTGACCACGCGCTTCTTGCTCGACGACTACGGCGTCGTCGCGAGCTCCGAAGACGTGGGGGAGACCTTGAGGGGCGCGGTCCAGCGGGGGCTCGCGGCGGGGCCGCCGGAGTGCCCGGGGCGGTTGCCCTGCGTGCGCCCTCCCGCGGTCGGCCGCGTCGAAATGGGGCCGAAATGAGCGCTCGAAC
>JAEZYO010000205.1 GCA_023419055.1 Pseudomonadota bacterium
GAGCCGCGTGGGCTAGCGATGGCGCGCTACATCTTCTTGGCCACTCTCGACCTGCTGCGCGTCTTTCCACCTATTTACATCCCGCTCTTCGGGCGACCCGGCGAGCGGGTCTTCGCGCCCAGCGCCGAAAACCCGAGCGTGTCGGACTTTGGTGGCCCTCTGGGGTCGGACTTCTGGAAGCGCCTCCCGCGGCCGCCGCTCGGGGGCTGGGAGAACAGGATGCTAGCGCGGGGACTCACGACGCTCGACGAGGTCCTTCCGATGAACGAGCTCGAGAACGTGACGTGCCCGGTGCTGTTCGTCGCCGCCGTGAACGACGACATGGTCCCGCTCGCCTACGTCGAAGAGGCTCACGCGAGGCTTGCCCGGACGAGCGAGCTCGCAACCTACGACGCTGGTCACTTCGATTTGTACGTCGGTCGGGCGCACGAGGAGAACGCTCGCCGTCAGGCCGAGTTCCTCGCTCGGATTTTGACGAGAGCGCCGGTGAGCGGCGTCGAGGCCGCTGCACGACCGTTCGCGCTGGTCTCGGGCCCTTGATCGTGCAAAATGCGAGCAAAATCGCGACCAAGGAAGCAGGTCCGGAGGAACCCCTTACGTGCCAGGCGAACCCATCGAGACGCGAAGGTGCCTTCCTGACGGGAGGCTAACCTGATGGAGCGCGCTCCGCTCCAGGGCCAGCGTTGATGCAGACGGTCTACATCATCGGCCCGCTGCTGCTGCTCGGGGTCGTCGTGGCAGCCGTTTGGCTCGATCGGTTCAGCGTGCCGGTCATCCTCGTGGCGCTGGGGCTCGGGCTCCTCGCCGGCAGCGATGTCCTCGGGCTGTGGCACTTCGACGACGTCGAGCTGGCAAACCAGGTCGCGAACGCGAGCCTCGTGTTCATCCTGTTCCACGGTGGGCTCGTCACGAAACGCAGCGTCCTCAGGGCTGTTGCGCTGCCCGCAGGCGGGATGGCGACCTGGGGGGTCGTGCTGACGGCGGCTACGGTTTTCTGCGTCCTGTATGTCGGCCTGGGTTGGCCCTCCGATCGCTCGCTCCTGCTCGCTGCGGTGATCTCGTCGACCGACGCGGCGGCGACCTTCTCGATCCTCCGCCGCCAGTCCCTCAGGCCGCGGCTCGCGTCGACGATCGAGATCGAGAGCGCGGCGAACGATCCGATGGCGATCCTCCTCACCGTCGTCGTCGTCGGGGCGCTGACCTCCGGCACGGGGCTGGGCTTCATGATCCTACCCGTGTTCGCCTGGAAGTTCGTCGCCGGGCCAGTGGTGGGCTGGTTGCTCGCGCGGGCGGCGCTTGCGATCTTCGACCGGCTGAACCCGCAGGATCGAGGCTACTACTACGTGCTGTTGCTCGCCGTGGTGCTGCTGACGTACGGCTTGGCAGAGCTCGCAAAGGCGAGCGGGATGCTCGCGGTCTTCACGGCGGGCCTGGTCATGGGGAACCGGAAGTTCATCTACCAACAGGGTGTTCGGAACTTCTCCGCGGCTCTGTCGGTGATCGCGAACATCGGCGTCTTCGTGATGATGGGCCTCTTGGTGTTCCCGAGCCAGTGGAGCAGCCTCTGGCTCGACGGCATCGTGCTGTTTCTGGTGTTGACGCTCGTCGCCCGTCCCGCCGCGGTCTGGTTGGGCACGCTCGGGATGGGGTTTTCGGCAAAGGAACGGGCCTTCATGTCGTGGGCGGGCCTTCGAGGAGCGGTGCCCATCGTCCTCGCGACCTACCCGATGGCCGCCGGCATCCCGGTAGGACAGGACGTGTTCAACCTCGTCTTCTTCGCGGTCATCCTCTCAGTGGGGATCCAGGGCTCGACGCTCGGCGTGCTGGCTCGACGGTTCGCGCTGTCGACGCCTTCGCGTCCGCAGCCACGCTACGGGCTCGAGCTCGTCACCCTGGCGCACAGTGACCTCGACCTCATCGTCGTCGATCTGCCTGACCCGAAAGGTCGACCAGGACCGCGGATCCGCGACCTGACGTTGCCCCCGGGCGCGATGCTCACCCTCGTCGCACGGGGTGACGAGGTCGTCGCGCCCACCGGCAACACGAGGCTGCTCGGCTGGGATCAGGTCACGGTCCTCGCACACGCCAGAGACGAAGCCGACGTTCGCTCGGCGCTGCTCGAGCCGTTCGATCGTCCCGCTCTGCCAGAGGAGCCCGAGACGCGCGCGCTGGACGAAAGCCCAGCCGATCCCCTCGGGGCCGAAAGAAATGGCCCGTTTCGCGGTCACGTCGTGCTCCTCGGCCACGGTGACGTCGGGAGCGTGCTCACCCGTTTCTTGCGGCTGCGTGAGATCCCGATCGTCGTGATCGAACAGGACGAAACGACCGCGACGGCACTGCGCGCTCAGGGCGTGCATGTCTTGCACGGCCATGGCGAGGATCCGGAGCTCTTGGGTCGGGCCGGCATCGAGGACGCCAGGATGTTCCTCGTCACCGCGACGCAGCCCGTGGCGGCTCGCCGCGCGATCGAGCACGCGCGCCGCCTGAACCCGGAGCTCGACGTGATCGCTCGCGTCCACCATGACTCGCTGCTGAGCGCCCTTTCGGGCCTTCCGCGGACCCGGGTCGTACAGGGTGACGTGGAGCTCGCGTACGCGATGGCCAGGCTCATGCTGCTCGCGTCCGGGACGAGCGCCATCGAGACCGAGGCGCTGATCTTCGACGCGCGACGGGGAGAACCAGGCACCACGCCGACACGATTCGTCGAGATCCCCATCCCGGAAGCATCGCCCGTCGTCGGCCAGCGGCTCGCGGATCTCGCCATCCCGGAAGGGGCGCTGGTCGTCAAGATCCTGCGAGGCGGTGAGGTCATCGTCCCACGAGGTCAAACCGCGATCCGCGCGGACGACGTGCTGTTCGTGCTGATGGACATCGGCGAAGCGCACACGATCGAGCAGCTCGTCGACCCGAGCTCGAGCTCAGTGCGGGCGGGCGTCGAATGAGCGCGTTGCTCCACCTGCTCGGGGGCGGTGTGCTGCTCTACTTCGGAGCCCAGTGGCTGGTAGCGGGCTCATCGGCGCTGGCGCTCGCGCTCCGGATCCCGCAGCTCATCGTCGGGCTCACGGTCGTTGCCTACGGCACGTCGACACCCGAGTTCATCGTGAGCTTGGACGCCGCGCTCACGGGCCACCCCGCGGTCGCCATCGGCAACGTCGTCGGCTCGAACATCGTGAACATCGGGCTGATCCTGGGCGTCGCAGCGCTCATCGCTCCGGCGCGAGTGGACGGCGCCCTCCGGTCGCGTGAGTTGCCCGTCCTGCTCGCGAGCACGGCGCTGGTAGTCGGCACGCTCGTCGACGGCGCGATCGGCCGAATCGAGGGAGCGGTGCTGCTCGGCTGCGGCATCCTGTACACAGCCTGGATGATCCGGGCAGCCCGCGCGGGAGCCGAGGTCGCAGCCGCGAAGGCCGAT
>JAEZYO010000321.1 GCA_023419055.1 Pseudomonadota bacterium
GTCGAAGATCGCTCGGGCAGCCGCTCGCTCGACGAGCTGTCCTCGGTCGTCGACGGCCTGATCGCCAAGGCGTCGCAGAACCCGGAGCTTCGCGGCGTGTTCACCACCTTCACCGCGGCGACGCCGCTGCTCGACGTGGACGTCGACCGGCCGAAAGCCAAGGCGCTCGGCGTGCCCGTGGATCAGGTGTTCAGCACGCTGCAGCTCTTCATGGGCAGCCAGTACGTCAACGACTTCAACTACGCGAGCCGGACGTACCGCGTCTACCTCCAGGCGGATCAACAGTTCCGCGACGATCCTCGAGACATCGGCTCCTTCTACGTTCGCAACGACGCGGGGCAGATGCTGCCGCTCGAGTCGCTCGTGCGCGTGACGCCGACGACGAGCGCTCAGACCATCCGTCACTACAACCTCTTCCGCTCCGCCGAGATCAACGGTCAGCCGGCGCCCGGCGTCTCGTCCGGTGAAGCGTTGCTCGCGATGGAAAAGCTCGCCGCAGACGGCTTGCCGGAGGGCATGGGCGTCGAGTGGACGGGCGTCAGCCTGGAGCAGAAGGAGAGCGGCGGGCAGACCATCGTGATCTTCGCGCTCGGCCTCCTCTTCGTGTTCCTGGTGCTCGCGGCCCAGTACGAAAGCTTCGTCCTCCCCTTCGTCGTGATCCTGTCGGTGCCGCTCGCCATCCTGGGCGCGCTCGGATTGCAGACGTCACGCGGCTTCCCGAACGACGTCTTCTGCCAGATCGGTCTCGTGATGCTGGTGGGCCTCTCCAGCAAGAACGCGATCTTGATCGTGGAGTTCGCGGAGCAACTCCGAGAGCACGGTCAGAACGCGCTCGACGCGGTCGTGCACGCCGCCACCACCCGCTTGCGCCCGATCCTCATGACGTCCATCGCCTTCTTGCTCGGCGTGGTGCCGCTCATGCTCGCGAGCGGAGCGGGCGCGGCGGCGCGCAACTCGCTCGGAACGACGGTGTTCGGCGGCATGCTGATTTCGACCGTCGTGAACCTCGTCTTCATCCCCGGGCTGTACGTGCTCGTGCAGCGCTTCCGCCGCGCGAGCACGGCCCGGGATCACGTCGCCGAGGCCGAACCCGCGATCGCCGAGTGACGATCGGTCACTCCTCGCGCTCGGCGGCTTCTCCTCCGCCGAGCGCCTTGCGAAACGCGCGCCGCGCGTAGTGCAGGCGCCGCCACACCGTCGCCTCGGGGCACTCCAGGATCTCGGCGATCTGCTTGCCTGGGAGGCCCTTCATCTCGTAGAGGACGAACACCGCACGCTCGGGCTCCGAGAGCTCGGAGAGCGCCTTCTCGATCCGGCTCCGCACGACGTCCTCGGAGAACGACGGCGTGGAGACGAGGAGCGAACCCGGGATGCACGAGAGCACGCGAAGCAGCGCGTCGCTCAGGCGAGCGCGACGCCGGGTGTGTCGCGCCTGGGTGATGCAGAGGCGGTAGAGCCACGTCGAAAGCTCGGATTCTCGACGGAACTGGGGTAGGTAGCGGAACATCTGCAGGAACACTTCCTGCGTCGCGTCCTCGAGATCTCGATCGCGCACGCCGAGCTCGCGCAAGAACGACGCGGCCATGCGAAAGTAGCGACGATGCAGCAGGCGCCACGCCTCCGCGTCGCCTTCGACCGCGCCGTCGAGCAGCGTGGTGTCGAGCACCGGCTGAGGCAGCGTCGGCGCGCTCATCACGAGGACCGGCTCGGTGCGCACACTGATCCGCCGGCGCTGCCCGGAAGAGGGCGGAGCCAGTCCGTCGATTCTGCGTGGATATCGAGCCGCTATCATCTCACTCCCCCTTGTTCGCCGGACTCGTTCTCGAGCGAGTCCAACCGCTTTCGGGCCTTGTCAGCAGAGACCGGGTTGTCCCGTCGCAGATAGTGTTGGTACGCGAGCCGCGCATCGGAAGCCCTGCCGAGCCGCTCGAGGCACTCCGCGCGTCGGAGCTCCGCCTCGTCACCGAGCCGACCGGGTTCGCCCATCAAGGCGACGAACTCGCTCGCCGCGGCGGCGTAGTCTTGGCGCCGATCCTGGAAGATCCGGCCGCGCAGCAAGTGAAGCTCCGATGACAGCGCGCGGCCCGTTGGAGTTCCAAGTAGTGCCTCGCTGGCAGCGAGCGCCTCGTCGTAGCGCCCGCTCTGATTCAAGCTGCGCACGCGCAGGAGCTCGACCTCGCCGCGCATGGCGCCGTCCGGGAAGCGGCGGCGATGTTCGTCGAGCAGCGAGAGCGCGCCTCGCGCGTCGCCCAGTGCCTCGGCCTGAATACGAGCCGCGCGATACATCGCCACCTCGGCTTCCAGACCGTTGCCCGCGCTGCGCGAGCGGAAGCAGTCTGCCGCGCGCTGATACGCGCGTGCGCTGTACTCCGCTTGACACTCGGCCTCGCTGGGCACAACTGTCGCGGATGAACTCACGGCCGAAGCGGAGGGCACGGCGCGCGAGCGAACGCTCGACCGTCCTGTCTTCGCCTGCACGACGCTCGGCGTTGCAGCGCTGGGCGCTGATACCGGCACGAACTCTTCGGGCTCGGCGGTGAATGCCGGCGGTGCGGGGGGCAACGGTTCAGCCTGTGCGCTCGACGTGTTGCGGAATGCCTCTTGATGGAACCAGGCCGTTGCTCCTCCGGCAGCAAGTGCGACGCTCGCCACGGCGGCGAAGATTCGAATTCGGCCAGCGCGGACGCGCCGGCGCTCGAGCCGGCGAAAGGCGCGCGACTCGCTCAGATCGGCCAAGAACGCCTGCTCCGCTCCACGCAGCAAGCTCCCGGCTTCCCCGACTTCGTCGGCGATGCGTTGTGGCTCGAATTCGATCGGCCCATCCGTCATGACAAGCGACATACCTCCTCTGGCAGTTAGAGTCCCTTCCTCCCTATACCTTCACCCCCGCGATTGAAAAAGAATCCGACCCGCTGACCGGCATCAGTTAAGAGGGATCCATCTTGAACAGCTTTGAGCATAGAATCCTGGAGCCCGCGGTCCCCGATGGCAGCCCTTAGGACCAGGTTGGAGGATGCTTTGACGAGAGTGGGGCGCTGGACGGCAGCGCCGTACCTCATCCTGCGTGCGGCGACCCTGCTCGGCGCGGTCGGCTGCTCCGCTCAGACTTCCGAGCCGATCAGCCTGGACGTCTACACCTGGTGGCGAGAGGACTCGGAACGAGCCGCCCTCACGACCGTCATGGAGAGGTTCAAGGAGGATCAAGGCGTGAAAGTCGCGCCGCGCTATGAGCGCACCGCCGACACCAACCGAACGGAGCTCGAGCGCTTGCTCCTCAACAAGGCGCCCCCCTCGACCTTTCAAGCGAACGTGGGAGCCGACCTCTTGCGGTGGGCCGTGTTCGACTATCACGACGCAGAAACCTGGCAGGCTGGAAGCACGAGCCTTCTCGTCGGGCTGGAGGATCTGTTCGCGGCAGAAGGCTTTTACGAGGTGTTGCCGGGCGACTTGCTCGACGCCTTGAAGGATGGGGCGTCCCAGCCCTACGGCGTGCCCATCAACATTCATCGGCTCAACGTCCTCTATTACAACGTCGAGCGTGTCGCCGAAAAGCTCGGCAGTAACGAGCTGACCCTCGATGCCTTCTGCCCAGCCCCCGGGACCCCGAGGGTCGACTTGTCGATCGCCGTCGGCATCGCGAATGGGTTCCCGCTGACGCTCCTGATTTTCGAGAACCTGCTCCCGGCGCTCGAAGGCGGGGACTTCTATGAGAGGCTTTTCACCGGCGACCCACCGAGCGACTGGGAGCCTCGGGTGAGGAGGACGCTCGAATGTGCGCTCGACCTCTCGCCGTCCTTCGAAGGTGGCCAGCAACTCAGCTGGGCCGCCGCAGCGGATCGCGTCGCCACAGGTGAAGCGGACCTGACCGTCATGGGCGATTGGGCGAGCATGAACAAGGCGATGAAGCCCGCGCTCGAACAGGGCACGGTCAGGGCCGTGCCGTTTCCGTCCACGGAGGACCTCTTCGTCTTCACCTCGGATACCTTTCCGTTGCCCGTCGGAGGCTCCTATCCGGACGAGACCAAGGCGTTACTCCGAACGATGATGGACGCCGAGGTCCAGATCGAATTCAGCGAGAAAAAGGGCTCGATTCCCGCTCGGAGCGACATCCCGCCCGACCGCCTCTCGGAGCGCGCTCGGGCGACGAAGGAGGCCTTCGAGAATTCCAAGAGGCTGCTCGCTACCTCTGGCCTGTTCCCCTCTTATTACCCGGACGAAGAGATAGAGCTTCGGCTGATTCGCATCGCCACCGGCGTCGAGCCCGAAGAAGCCATCGACGAAGTCATCCAATACTTGCGAGAATCGCAGGCGGCGCTCGCGTACTGGAACGAGCGAAAGCAGACGGGCGGAGATCCATGAGGCGCGCCTATTCGTTGGTCGTGACGATGGTCGTCGCGTCCTTGCCGTCTCACCCGTGTCAGGCGGAAGAGCCTCCACCGGAGCCGCTTTCATCCGAGGCCATCGCAGCCTGCGTCGCCGAGCACGAGGCGGCACGCATCGCGCGACTGGAGGAGCGCTGGCTCGATTCAAGAGCGGCGATGCAGCGTTGTGCGAGCAACACCTGCCCGGTCGCCATTCGCTCCGATTGCGAGAGCTGGCTGAACGATTTGAAAGCGGCTTGGCCCTCGATCGTCGTCGTGGTCGAGCGCAACGACGGCGGCAGCGGCCCCGTGCAGGTCGAGCTCGACGGCAAGCCGCTCGCCCCCTCCGAGCTCGCGAACCCGATCGAAGTCGTCCCGGGCAAGCACTCGATTCGATTCAGTGTCCCGAATGCCGCGCCGGTCGTGCACGAAGTCGCAGTCGCGCTCGGGGAGAGAAACCGCGTGGTCCGCGCGCGCGTGGGCAATCGGCCGCGAGCCCCCGTGGAGCCGCCTCGGCCCGCCACGCCGACTCCGGAATCGTCACGCCCGATCCCGACGTCTACTTACCTGCTCGGAGCGGGCGCAGTGGCGGCGTTCGCTGTCTCGGGCACGCTCCTCGCCTCCGCGTTGTCGGAGCGCTCGGACGCGCGCGATACCTGCGCGCCTGATTGCGAGTCAAACGTGCGTCAGAGCATCGAAACTCAGCTGCTCTTCTCCGACCTGAGCGCCGGCCTGGGGGTTCTGCTCGGAGGCCTCTCCATCTACACTTACTTGAATCGACCGGAGGAGCCGAAGGTCGGAGCGCCCCGGGCGCCCTCGACGTACCTTGGGCTTCGTAACAGCGAGATCGTCTTGGGAGGCAGCTTTTGAAGCGCCCGGTAAATCTAGTCCAAGCTGTCTCGGCGCTCCTCGTGGCGGGCGCGTTCGGCTGCTCGTTGATCGTCGACGCGTCGGACGTCGACGCAGGATGCCCCGATGGGCAGAAGTTCTGCGGAGGGGCTTGCGTCGAGATTTCGAACCCCACCTACGGTTGCACGCCGACGGGTTGCGCAGATTGCAAACTCGCCCATGCTCGCGGACGCTGCGAAGGAACGGTGTGCAAGGTCGACATGTGCGAGTACGGCTTCGGTTGCCCGGTCGACGGTCAGGGCTGCGGAGTCGCGGTGCTGAGCAACCCGTCTCACTGCGGCTCTTGCGAAAACGCCTGCGACGGCGAGCAGGTCTGTCGCAACGGCGAGTGCGTGCCCGTCGAGGCTCAGTGACCCGCGAAGGTCGCTTCGACCTCTTCGAGGATCTGACGAGCTTTCGCTAGACCGATCTCGGCGATGGCCGCCCGCAATCGCGCCTCGGGGCTCCCCGGCTTGTACTCGCTCCGCGCCTTCGTCTTGCCCTTGGCCGAGCTCTTCGCCGCGGCGTTGGCCGAGCTCCGGATGTTGTACACGAGCCCGGTCGTCAGCTTGATGCCCTTCTTCTCGGCCATCGCCACCACTTCGGCGGCAGGGATGCTGGGATCGAGCGAACGCACGAAGTCGCTCTTGGCTCCGAACCTGGGCTTGTTGGGTTTGTCACCGACCATAGGGACCTTTTCCTGGAGCGAGGTCTCGAGGATCTCGACGGACGTTCCGCGTTGCAGCGTCATGGGGATCGCCCTCGCCGTCGCAGCGATGGACGCAAGGCCTCTCGCAGCCCTTCGTCGATTCCTCGGGATTTTCCCGCACGGGGTGAAGTTAGTACACCAGCAGCCACGCGCGATTCCAGTCCGCCTCCCTAGCGAGCACCGGGCCAATCAGCCCCGCGCCCGATCCAAACGCAACAAGCCTAGAATATCATTCGCAAAATCCGCGAGTTCAGCACCTCACGGGCAGGAGACGTTCCCCGCTGATGGCAGACCTGCCCCAATGTAGTTGAGGAGCGTAGTCCGCTGCTGACTCGTCAGGTTGGGCGCTCCGGGCGGCGGCATGTAGTCGACTTGTGCGTCGATGAAATTGGCGATCTTGCCGGCCTCATCCTTGACGTCGTCGTAGGTGACGAGAGAAACCGGAGCGCCATTCTGCGGAGGGTTCGAGTGACACGTCTGGCACCGCGCCTGCAGCACCTCCACCACGTCGCACGGCAAGGTATTCATCGAACCCGTCGAACCGCCGCCGCCGGCCGTACCTCCGCTGCCAGCCTTGCCTCCACTGCCGGCCATGCCTCCGCTGCCGGCCATGCCTCCGCTGCCAGCGGTGCCGCCAGCAGGGGTGCCAGCCGACCCGCCGCTGCCGCCGTTGCCGTTCGTGCCCCCGGCCCCGTCCGCACCGGCACCGCCCGACTCGCCGCCGGCGCCAGTTTCCCCGCCGTTTTCAAGCTGTCCGCCCTCGCCGCCGCTGGCGTCGCCTCCTCCCGACGAGCCGGGCTCGGGACTTCCGGCGCTCGCGCCTCCGCTGGACTCGCCCGCGGCGTTGGAGCTCGATCCGCCTGCGCTCGCGCCGCCCTTGCCGCCAGTGGCAGAGGCCTTGGTTCCGCCGGCGCCGCCCGAAGCGTCACGGGTCGAGGTCGTGGTGTCGCTGCAACCCCAAGCGATGACAAGGGTGGAGAGTGAAGCGCCGAGAGCGCGCAACAGGCGGGCGCGGTTCCTTCGTGTCATGGTCATCCTTCGCTCTTTCGTTCTGCAGGGGAGCTCGCGAGGCCGCGAAACAACAAAGGGCGCCTTTCGGCACCCTTTGTCATCGTCGCGCCTACCAATAAGGCTCCGTCGGTTCAGACGGGGTAGTTTCTCCCTACTCGCTGCGCCGACGCCGTCGGAGTCCGGCCGCTAGAGCCAGTCCGACTGCAGCAAGCCAACCACCGGTGGAGGAGCCGGTCGTCGCCGACGTGACGGTGCAGCCGCCATCGTCGTCCTTCTTGCCGCCAGAGCTACCGTTCGGGGAGCCGCCTTCGCCGCCTTCGCCGGTGTCGTCACCGCCGCCGCCGGTCGGCTTGCTGCCGCCCTTGCCGCCGCTGCCACCTTTGCCGCCGGTGCCGCCGGTGCCGCCGCT
>JAEZYO010000355.1 GCA_023419055.1 Pseudomonadota bacterium
ATGCGCGCACCCTCCCCCGCCGGGGCGAAGCCGGGGTGGGCGCTCACGAGCTCTTCATAGCCGAGCGCCCGCTCTTCGACGTCGGTTTGAATGAAGAGCTTTCCTCCCGGACAAAGTACCCGCAAAAGCTCGGGGACGATGCTTTGCCCCAGCACCAGGCGCTTTTGGTGGCGCTTCTTCCACCAGGGATCCGGAAAATGCAGGTGCACGTGCGAGAAGCATCCCGCGACGAAGCGAGGCAGCGCATGACGCGCGTCCTCCGCGAAGACGCGCCCGCGCTCGCCCAAGCCTCGCTCCGCGAGTCGCCGGTCGACGACCGTCGCCCACTTGCGGCGGATCTCGAGGCCGATCATGCGGATGCCGGGTTCGACCGCGAGGCGCTCGAACAGGAAGCCTCCTCGGCCAGGGCCAATCTCGAGCTCCACCAGACCCTGCCCACCAGGCACGATCGTGCGTGGATCGAGGGCTTCACCCTCCGGCAAGCGCGGGGCATCGGCGTAGGGACGAACCTTCATGTCTGAGACGACGGTCACGGCGCGCGCCGATGTAGCACGAGCCGAGGCGCGCGTAAGAGCGTGGCTCACTCGATACGGCCTCCTCGCCGCGCTGACGCTCGCGCTCGCCTGGTGGACGCTGCGACGCCTCTTGCAGACGACCGGAGGCGAGCCCGCCGGGGCGCTCGACGACAGCTACATTCATTTCCAGTACGCGAGGAGCTTCGCGGAGCTCACGCCGTTCCAATACTCGCCCGGTGCCCCAGCGACGCCCGGGGCGACGAGCCTGCTCTGGCCTCTGATGCTCGCGCTTCCGTATGCCCTCGGGTTGCGAGGGGAGCACTTGCTCTGGGCCGCCTGGCTGTACTCGTACGTTTCGCTCGGGCTCCTTTCGCACGAGACCTCTCGCGCCGCGAGGGGCCTGACCTCGACCGCCCTCTCCCTGGCTGCAGGAGGGATGGTGCTCGCGTTCGGAGCCTTGACCTGGTTCGCAGCGAGCGGGATGGAGGTCGTTCCACTCGCCTGGCTCTTGATGCGCTCGGCGCGGCGCGCGGCAGAGTGGATCGAGGCGGCTCCTGAAGCGCGCCCGCGCCCGACCGAGCTCGTGGTGCTCGCGATCGCGACGGCCGCGATGCGCCCGGAAGGGGTCGTCGGAGCCGTGTCGATCGCCGCCGTGCTGCTCGCAACGCTGCGCGGCCGGCGGCGAGCTCTCGGCCTCTTGGCGCTCGCTGCGCCGCTGCTTCCGCCGCTCGTGAACTGGCTCTTCACCGGGCAGGCGGCGAGCACTACCGCCGTGGTCAAGTGGCTGCCGCTCAACCCCTATCAGAAGGGTCTCTTGCTCTCGAGCGTGCGCGCAAACGTCGAGCTGCTCTTCGGCACGCTGTTGGACGGACGCATCTGGAGCGCGGTGTTCTTGCCCTCCGGAATCGGATGGCTCTCGTTCGCCTGCCTCCCGGCGCTGTTCGTCGCGGGGTTTCGCCGGAACGTGCCAGTGCGCGGCGTCTTGCTCGGAGTGCTCGCGCTCGGGATCTTGATCCCGACCACCTACGATAGCTTCCTCTGGAACCGGCTGCGCTACCTCTGGCCGTTCGCTCCGGCGTGGTTCGTCGGCGGGATGGCGCTCGTCGATCTCGTCATCGCGGGCCTGTCGCGCCTAAAGCCGCGCGCTGCAATCGCTCGACCGGTCGTCGCCGGCGCGTTCGTGGGAGGCCTCGCCGGGCACCTCCCCTACGCGCTCGACGACGTCGCCGAGAGCGCGGACGCGATCCGCAGGCAGCAGGTCGCGCTCGGTCGATGGGCGAGAGACTCATTGCCGCCCGACGCCGTGATCGGCGTGAACGACACGGGCGCCATCGCCTATTTCTCGGGCCGGCGGGTCTTCGACGTCGTCGGCCTGACCACGCTCGGGGAAGGTCGCTATTGGGTCGCGGGGCCCGGCTCGCGCTTCGAGCACTACGAGCGGCTCGGGGTCGCTCGGTTGCCCACTCACTTCATCGTCTACCCCGAGTGGTTCGCCATCCCCGCCCTCCAGGGCGAGTGGCTCACGGAGCGTCGCGTCTCCGCCACCATCTTGGGGGGTGAGAACATGGTGGCGAGCCGCGCGGACTGGTCGACGCTCGGCTCGGCGGAGAAACCACGTGAAGCGCCACCGGGCGCGCGCCTCATCGACCGCCTCGACGTCGCCGATCTCGAGAGCGAGGCCGAGCACGGCTACGAGCTCTACTCCGCGACTCAGGCCGAGAACGTCGCCGTCGAGTTCGACGGGCGCGTCGACGGGGCACGAAAGGCGCGCACCCGCGAGAGCTTCCGCCTGGTGACCTCACCGAACGGCGTCGTGATCGCGCGGCTCGGCAGCGAATCGGCCTGTCGCGTCGAGCTGACGCTCGCAGGGCGGAAGCTCGGCACTTGGCTCGTTCAGGGTGAGTTCCACGAGCAGGCGCTCGAAATCCCCCCGAGTCTCCCGGAAGGAGCACACCCGGTGGAGCTGACGGCTTGTGAGGAAGGGGTCACCTCGCTCCACTATTGGTCCTTCGCCCCCCAATTGGGCTCGCCGACCGGTGAGGTTGCTCCTCGGCCGAGAGACGGGCTAGGCTCGAGCGAGCGTTGATGAACGATCGTGCGCTCGGAGCCCTCGGGCTGCTCTTGGCTGCCACCCACTCCTCCTTCGAGGATCGCGAAGCGCGTCGCTCCGGGCCGGTAGCGTCGCTCGACCGCCTGCACGCTCGCCTCCGCGAAATCCAGGCGCGCGAACCCATGACCGCGACCGCGCTCACGGTGTTGCTCGGCGCCGCGGCCTTCTACGCCGCCGAGCGCAAAGAGAACCCCAAGGTTGCCACCTTGCAGGACGCCATCGTCTACGCCTCGACCAACATCTCGGTCGGCTACTCCGACATTCTCGCGAAGACACCGCTCGGCAAGCTGATCGGCTCTCTCCTCATGACCTACGGCCCCTCGCTCGCCGATCGTGCCCTCGATCCCCCGTCGCCGGAGCAGCCGGCGAGCTCGCGGGCGACCGAGAACCAGGACGCGATCGTTTCCCGGCTCGACGCCATCCTCGAAGAGCTCCGCGCGCGACGAGGGCCCTAACGACATGAGCGAAGTTCTGGCCCTCGCTCTCTCGTTCCCGAGCGTGATCTACACGGTGTTGCTCGGGGTGATGCTCGTCTACTGGCTGTTCGTGATGGTCGGGGTCGTCGATCTCGGCGAAGGCAGCGCCAAAGGCGTGCTCGAGGGCTCGGTGAAGGGCGTGCTCGAAGGCTCGGCCGACGGAGCGCTGGAAGGAAGCGCCAAGGGCGCGCTCGAGGGCAGCGCGAAGGGCGTCGCGGAGGGTCAGGCGGACGGCTCGGACGAGCATAGCGGCGGCGTCCTCGCCGCCCTGCTGAGCGCGCTGCGTTTGAAATCAGTGCCGGTCACGGTGGTGCTGAGCCTCGTCATCACGTTCTCGTGGCTCGTCAGCATCGTCGCGATGCAACTCGTGACCCGCTCGCTCCCGAGCTTCGGTGTCCCGCTCGGGCTCCTGGTGCTCGTCGGCGCCGCCGTGCTCTCGCTCCCGATGACTTCCCTCGCGGCCCGGCCGCTTTCGCCGGTCTTCGAGCACCAATCCGCTCCCTCGCGGAAGGACCTGGTCGGAAAGACGTGCACGGTGCGGACCGGCGTCGTCAATCAGCGCTTCGGTGAGGCGTTGCTCGAGGACGGAGGCGCCGGGCTCGTGATTCGGGTGAGGAGCGACGGCCGCGAGCTCCGGCGCGGCGAGCACGCGTTGATCGTGAACTGGGAAGAGGAGCGCGACGCCTTCGTCGTCGAGCCGATGCGCGAGCTGCTCGAGGCGCCGAAGGCCCGCTCGGATTAGGACAGCGCCCGCTCGTCGCGCGTTCAGTCCCCGGTTCGAGCGCAGGCCGAGCTTCCTCCTCGGGCGGAGTCGTGCGATGGTTCTGCCAGCATGAACGCTGGGGATATTCAGACGCTCGGTGTGGTTCCCGTCCTGATCGTGGTCGGGATCATCGTCTTTCTGCTGTTCGGTGTGCTCGCCCTCTTGGCGCGCTTCTACCGGCAGGTCGACCAGGGTCGCGCGCTGGTGATCAACACCATGCGCTCGGAGCCCGTGGTCACGTTCACCGGATCCATCGTCTACCCGGTGATCAACCGCGCGGAGACCATGGATCTTTCGGTCAAGACGGTCGAGATCGATCGGCGCGGCAAGGAAGGGTTGATCTGCAACGACAACATCCGCGCCGACATCAACGTCACCTTCTTCGTACGGGTGAACAAGACGGTGGACGACGTCCTCAAGGTCGCACAGTCGATCGGCTGCGCGCGCGCCAGCGACTCGCAGGCGCTCAAGGAGCTCTTCACGGCCAAGTTCGCCGAGGCGCTCAAGACCGTCGGCAAGCACTTCAATTTCGAGGAGCTCTACACCAAGCGCGACGCGTTCAAGGACAAGATCATCGAGGTCATCGGCAAGGATCTGAACGGCTTCGTGCTGGACGACGCCGCCATCGACTACCTCGAGCAGACCCCGATCGAGCACCTCGACAAGGACAACATCATGGATGCCGACGGCATCCGCAAGATCACCGACCTTACGGTGATCCAGAACGTGAAGACCAACGAGCTCCGCCAGAAGGAGCGCATGGAAATCGGGAGCCAGAACCTCTCGGCGGACGAGGCCCTGTTCCGCTTCGAGCAGCGGCGCGCCGAGGCGGAAGCCAAGAAGAACAAGGAAATCTCGGTCGCGATGTCGCGCGAGGAGAACGAGGCGCTGCGCGTGGCGAGCGAGGAGAAGAAGAAGACCGTCCTCATCACCACCAAGAACGACGAGGAGGCGCTGGTCGCCGATCAGGCCCGGCAGCGCGGCGTCGCGATCGCCGAGAAGAACCGCGAGCGCGAAATAGCGATCGAGACCGAGCGCGTGGAGAAGGCGCGCCAGCTCGAGGCCATCGGGCGCGAGCGCGAGGTCTCGCTGGTCGGGATCGCGCGCGACCGCGAGGTCGAGGCGCAGAAGAAGGAGATCGCGAACGTCATCCGCGAGCGCATCGCGGTGGAGAAGAGCGTCGCCGCCGAGGAGGAGAACATCAAGGACATCCGCGCCATCGCCCAGGCGAACCGCGAGAAGGAGGCCGTGCGCATCGCCGCCGAGGCAGAGGCGCAGGAGGCCATGGTGAAGCAGGTGAAGGCCGCGGAGGCCGCGGAGCAGGCGGCCAAGTTCAAGGCCCGCGAGCGCGCCGTCTCCGCCGAGGCCGAGCTCGAGACGGCGGACAAGCTCGCGCGCGCCAAGATCCGCATCGCCGAAGGCGTGCAGGCGGAAGCGGCCGCGGAAGGGCTCGCCAAGGCGCGAGTGAAGGAAGCGGACGCGGTCGCGACGGAGAAGCAGGGCCTCGTGGAGGCTCGCCTCACGCTCGAGAAGGCTCAGGCGCAGGCGCTCGGGGAAGAGAAGCAGGGGCTCGCGCGGGCGCGGGTGCAGGAGGCGGAGGCCTCGGCCGTCGAGAAGCGGGGCCTCGCGGACGCCACGGCTCTGCGCGAGAAGATGGCCGCCGAGGCGGCAGGCATCGCGCAGAAGGCCGAGTCGATGCGCGCGTTCGACGAGTCCACGCGCACGCATGAAGAGTTCCGCCTGCGGCTCGAGAAGGAGAAGGCGGTCGAGCTCGAAGGCATCCACACGCGGCGCGACATCGTGGCCTCGCAGGCGCAGATCTTGGCCGCAACGATGGGCAACGCGCGCGTCAACATCGTGGGGGGTGATGGAGAGTTCTTGCAGCGCTTCCTCGGCGCCATCTCGCTCGGTCAGTCCGTCGACGGCGCGCTCGAGCAGAGCGAGGCGCTGCGCGCTCTCTTGCAGGAGTTCGTGGGTAAGAGCGGCGACGGGCAGGCTCTCACGAGCGCCCTCGAGGCGCTCGCGCCGCACGTGATGCCGGTCCCGCTCGGCGGCTCCCAGCCGAAACCCCGACGCCCGAGCCCCTGATCGATCATGCAGCCCGTCCCGCCGGCCGCCGAGAGCACGCTCGAGGGCGGCAGCTACGACGTCATCCGCCGCCGGCTCTCCGAGCAGGCGGCGGAGCTCGGCAGCCGCGCCGAAGCGCTCAACAAGAAGCGTAAGGAGCTGTTCGGAGGGCGCGAGCTCGCGCTCATCGCGACCGAGCGCGTCCGCACCGAGAACAACTGTGTCCCGCGCGACGTGGTGAGCGTCGGCGGGCAGCTCCTCTTCGGGTTCCAGGTGTTCATCGGGCTGAAGAGCGAGACGCGGGTCTCGGACGTCCTCAGCCTGAACCGCTTCGCCAAGGTCGAGGACGGCTACGATCTCGGCGCGATCTCGCCCGAGGGGTCGTTCCTTTCGGACCCGGAGTTCGACAAGCAGTTCAGGGACGTCTTCCGCTACTACCCCGAGGCGCGGCTGCTCCAACTGCGGCGCACCGACACGCGCCTCTTGATGGCGGTCCAGATCGGAGCGACCTCGAGGGATCTCAAGATCTTCCGCTTCGCCATCGACGCGCAGGGCCGGGTCTCGTTCATGGACGCTCGCGGCGAGGAAGACTACGCGCCGCCGCGTTCACACGCGTTCGAGTGGCGGCAAACCACGCGCGACGATCAGGTCTCGGGTCCGCACCCGCACATCAACGTCCTCGACGAGGTGTTCGTCGAGACGGTGGGTGGCGACCTCACGATCAAGATCGAGAACAACACCAAGGACGGTCAGGGCGTCTACCGCGAGCCGGTCGACGATCGCAACCAGACCCTGGACGACGCGGACATCGCCTACGCCAAGGTCGGCGGCCTCATCCTGCTCAAGGTGAAGCCGTTCCGCGAGGAGACGGTCCGCTACTTGGTCTACAACACGCGCACGCAGCACGTGCTCCGAGTGGACGCCATCGGCGGCGCGTGCGTCGAGCTCCCCGAGGACCACGGCATCATCTTCCCCGGGGGTTATTACCTGCAGTCGGGCGAGCACAAGCTCTTCGACAAAGACCACGCCGGCCTGCGCTTCGAGCGCAGCATCCCCTCCCCGAACGGTGAGGACGTGCTCTTCGTCTTCTACCGCGAGGTCGAGGGCGAATACCTGCTCTTGCCCTACAACCTGATCGCGAAGGAGGTCCAGAACCCCATCCGCTGCCACGGCTACAGCCTGCTCGCGGACGGGACGATGCTCCTCTTCCGCGCCTCGCCCGCGGAAGAGCCGACCCGGGTGCACCCGGTCCAGATCTGGCAAACGCCGTTCACGACCGCCGAGTTCGCGGCGTCTGCGCCCACGAACGGCTCCTACCTCGGGAAGGTCGGCAACGCCGACATCGTGGCCTGCCTGAGTGAAGTTCAGTCCCTCCGCCGACTCGCGAGCCAGGACAAGCCGACCCGGCGCACCTTCGAGAGCCTGATCTCGAGCTCCTCGAAGCTCGTCGACACTCACTACTGGCTCGGCCACGCGGAGGCAGAGGGGCTGCTCGGCGGGCTCGGAGAGCTCAAGAAGACGAGCGAGCTCATCATCGACGAGTTCGAGAAGGCGCTCGCGTTCGAGAGGCGCGCGCGCGAGGCGCTCGCCGAGAGCGAGCAGCGCCAGAGCGAGCTCTTGCAGAAGCTCGCTCCCGCCGAGCTCAAGACCGTCGACGCGTTCCTCTCCGGCTTGCTCGAGATCACGAAGCAGCGCGGACACCTCATCACGCTGAAGGAGCTGCGTGCGGTCGACGTGGCGCGCGTGGAGGCGCTGGAGAAAGAGCTCGTCGCTCGGCAGCAAGAGGTGAGCCGCGCGTGCGTCGACTTCTTCTTGCAAGACGACGCGTTCCAGCCGCTCCTCGCACGGCTCGACGTGCTGGTCTCGAACGTGAGCGCGGTCGGCAAGGCGAGCGAGGTGACCCCGCTACGTGAAGAGCTCGCGAGCGTCCACGCGGGCTTGAGCCTGCTCGGAGAGACCATCTCGGGGCTCGAGATCGACGATGCCACGTCGCGCACGCGCATCCTCGACGGCACGAGCTCCGCCTTCGCCCAGCTCAACCGCGCCCGCGCCGTCATCGAGGCCAAGTGGAAGGAGCTGCGTTCGCACGAAGGCCGGGCTGAGTTCGCCGTGCAGTTCAAGCTGCTCGGGCAGAGCGTGACGAGCGCGCTGTCGCTCGCGACCACCCCGGAGGCGTGCGACAGCGAGCTCTCGAAGCTGATGCTCGAGCTCGAAGGCCTCGAGGGCCG
This sequence comes from Pseudomonadota bacterium, assembly GCA_023419055.1. The sequence continues at coordinate 8,160 of JAEZYO010000355.1, forward strand.
CTTCGGAGACCACGAGGAGTTCGCCGCCGAGCTCGCGACGAAGCGCGAGGAGGTCTTGGAGGCGGTCGCCGCTCGGCGCCAGATCCTGGTGGAGGAGCGACAGCGGCGCGCGCAGAGCGTCTTCACGGCCGCGGAGCGCGTGCTCTCCGGCGTCGCCCGCCGCGCCCAGAACTTCGAGAACAGCGACGAGCTCAACGCCTACTTCGCCTCCGACCCCATGGTCCGCAAGGTGGCCGAGCTCGCGCTCGAGCTCAAGCGCCTGGGAGACAGCGTGCGCGCCGACGAGCTCGACTCGCGGCTCAAGAGCGCTCGCCAGAACGCCCAGCGCGCGCTCCGCGACAAGACCGACCTGTTCGAGGAGGGCGGCAACGTCGTCCGCTTCGGGGATCATCGCTTCTCGGTCAACACGCGACCGCTCGAGCTCGTGATCGTGCAGCGTGACGGCGGGCTCCACCTGCACCTGACGGGCACGGATTTCTACGAGCCGCTGAGCGATCCGGAGCTCGAGCAGGCGCGCGATCTCTGGGATCAGGATCTGGTCTCCGAGAGCACGGACGTCTACCGTGGCGAGTACCTCGCCGTGTGCGTGCTCCGGGATGCCGAGCTCGGGCGAGCCGGTCAGAGCCTCTCTCTGCTCGCGCAAGCGGCGCGCGAAGCAAAGCTCGAGGAGCTCGTCCGCGACTACGCCCTCGAACGGCTCGACGAGGGTTACGAGCGCGGCGTCCACGACCACGACGCGGCGCAAATTCTCGAGAAGCTCATCGCGCTCTCCAGCGCCGCCGGTGGGCTCCGCTACACTCCCGACGCGCGCGCCACCTCCTGGCTCTACTGGCAGGCGTTGCCCGAAGATCAAAGGAACTTGATCGAGCGCCGCGCCTCGAGCATGGCGCGCCTCCGCGCTCGCCTCGGCGATCGCGAGCCGCAGCGAGCCCTGGCGGGGGAGCTCGCCGCTCGGCTCGACGAGACGAGGAAGCGGCTCGGGCTGCCCTCCGATCTCGAGCGCGCTCGGCAGGCCGCCCTCTACCTCGTGGAGGAGCTCGGCGAATCTCGCGGGCGATTCACGCGCAGCGCGGGGAGCGCCGAGCTCGAACAGCGACTGATGAGGCACCTCGACGAGGCCGGGGCGCGCCGCGACTTCGAAGAGGATCTGCGCGCGCTCGAGGCGCACCCCGAAGAGCGGCTCCGGCTCGCCCGGGCTTACCTCGGCGCGCTGCTCCGCGACAGCGCTCACGCGGCACTCTCACGGTACCGGCTCGAGACCGCAGCGGCGCTCGTCGCCGAGCGTGAGGTGCGCCTCGAGACCTCCTCCGCCATCACCGGCGCGACGGTGACCGGGCTCCTGGGCGCTCACCCGCGCATCAGCTCGCAGAGCCTCACGCTCGAGCTCGACGAGGTCCTCGAGCGGATCACCGCCTTCGCCGAAGTGCGCGTGCCGCGCTTCCGCGCCTACCGCGAGCTCAGGCAGAAGGTGGCGGCGCGCGAACGCGCCCGCCTGCGCGTCGACGAGTTCGCGCCGCGCGTGCTGACGTCGTTCGTGCGTAACCGGCTGATCGATCAGGTGTACCTGCCGCTGATCGGCGCGAACCTCGCGAAGCAGCTCGGCGCGGCCGGGGCGAAGAAGCGCACCGACCTGATGGGCCTATTGCTCCTGGTCTCGCCCCCTGGGTACGGCAAGACCACCCTCATGGAGTACGTGGCGAGTCGCCTCGGCCTCGTCTTCATGAAGGTGAACGGGCCTGCGCTCGGCGCCGACGTGCACTCGCTCGATCCGAACGAGGCGCCGAACCTCACGGCGCGCCAGGAGGTCGAGAAGATCAACCTCGGGCTCGAGATGGGCAACAACGTGATGCTCTATCTCGACGACATCCAGCACACGCACCCGGAGCTCCTGCAGAAGTTCATCTCGCTCTGCGACGCCCAGCGCCGCATCGAGGGCGTCTGGCGCGGCCGCACGCGCACCTACGACCTGCGCGGCAAGAAATTCTGCGTGGTGATGGCCGGGAACCCGTACACCGAATCGGGTGCCCGCTTTCAGATCCCGGACATGCTCGCGAACCGCGCGGACACCTACAACCTGGGTGACATCCTCGAGGGCAAGTTCGAGAGCTTCGCGTTGAGCTACGTCGAGAACGCCCTCACCTCGAACGCCGCGCTCGCCCCGCTCGCTTCGCGCGATCAGGCCGACGTCTACAAACTCATCGCCATGGCGCGCGGCGAAGGCTCCGCGCCGAACGAGCTCTCGCAGGGCTATTCGGCGGCCGAGGTCGGCGAGTTCGTGGCGCTCTTCCAGCGGCTATTCAAGGTGCAGGCGACGCTCTTGCGCGTGAACCAGGAGTACATCGCCTCGGCGTCCCAGGACGACAAGTACCGCACCGAGCCGCCTTTCAAGCTGCAGGGCAGCTACCGCAACATGAACAAGCTCGCGGAGAAGGTGGTCTCCGCGATGAACGACGACGAGCTCGAGCGCTTGGTGGACGACCATTATTCGAGCGAGTCGCAGACCTTGACGACCGGCGCCGAGCAGAACCTCTTGAAGCTCGCCGAGCTCCGGGGCCGCATGAGCCCCGAGCAGAAGGCGCGCTGGGCCGAGATCAAGGAAGCCTTCTCGCGCGTCCAGCGCATGGGCGGGAAGGACGACGATCCGGTCGCGCGCGTCACCGGAACCCTGGGCGGCCTCGATCTCCAGCTCCGGGGGATTCGGGACACGCTCGCGCAAGCAGTCGCCGGCGCGAAGGCGACGAACGACGGCCCGCTCGAGGCGGGGCTCAAGGAGCTCACCGCCTCGCTCGAGCGGTTCGTCCGGCCGAAGGTCGAGGTGTCGCTCAGCGAGCCCGTCAATCCGACGCTCGAGCTGTACGCTCGCCAGCTCGAGGTGATTGAGCGCCTGCTCGCGCGCGACACCGAGGCCCCGGCGAACATCCGAGCCCTGGACGCGCTGACGCACGCCGTGGCGGAGCTCAAGCGTTCGCTCGCGACGAGCGCCTCACCCGTCGCGAGCGTCGCGGTCACGCTCGCAGCGCACAGCAGCTCGAACCTGTATCGCGCTCTCTCGAGCCCCGACGTGTGCTCGAACGGCGGGGTCTTCATCGCGACGTACGAGAAGGCACCGGCGCTCGGGACGCCGCTCGCCCTCACTCTGGCGTTCCCGGGAGGACAGCCCTGCCGCGTGAGCGGGACCGTCGCGTTCGTCCGAGAAGCGTTCGGCGATGACTCACCCTCCGGATATGGGGTGCGCTTCACGGACGTGCCCCCGGCGGCGCGCGCGCTCATCGAGGAGTACGCGGCGCACCGTGAGCCGCTCTTGCGCGACGACGGCTGAGGTCCACCAGGTGACGTCGCGAGCGGCGCTCTTCTCGTGCGCGGTGATCGCCACCTGGCTTACCGCCTGCGACGAGGAGCCTGGGAGTCCCCGCGCGAAAGCCGCTCCTTCCGCGCGTGCTCTTCCTGGACGACTCCGACATCGTGCACGAATGGCACGATGGCGACGCGGCGCGGCGCGAGCCCATCTCCGAGGCTGCCGCCGGGAGACCCCTCCAACCCCCGACCATGATGGCGAAGTCGTCGTGAACGTCCGTCGCGAGGGCTGGTCGACGGCGGAAGCAGCCGCTTTGAGGGCGCTGCCAGCGACCAAGAAGTTTTGCGAGTGCGCGGGAGACGGCGATTGCCACGACGGCCCGCCCCCTCCGGTCTCGACGGCGACCGTCGTCTATCGTCTCGCGAACGACCGGCTGAATCCGACCGCAGAGTCTCGGAGAGCGCTGAGTGAGATCGCGGCTCAGTGGGGCCATCACGCGGGGTCGAGGCCTGGAACCTCCGGATGCGCGGCTACTGACCGGCCCGGGGGTAAAGACCCCGCGCCGAAACCCCGCGCCGCCGCCGGGCGCGACGTCAGGGAAGGCACCCGCGAGACGGGTCGATGCTATATGCCCCGGGATGCGTCAGCGAGAACTCGGCAAGACCGGGCTCAAGGTGAGTGAGCTCGCACTCGGCACGTGGGGCCTCTCCGGGGACGGCTACGGGCCGGTGCCGGAGACTGAGCAGGATGCGGTGATCGATCGCGCGCTCGCCATGGGCATCACGCTGTTCGAAACCGCGGACTCCTACGCCAAGGGCGCCATGGAGAAACGGCTCGGGGAGCGGCTCACGAAGGAAGCGCTGGTCGTGACGAAGCTCGGG
>JAEZYO010000504.1 GCA_023419055.1 Pseudomonadota bacterium
GGCCTGGAGCGGGGTCGCGTCGGGCTCGGGCGGGGTCGCCATCGGCTCGGGCACGGTCATGCCCGAATTCCTTAGCACGTTATGTGCCGAGCCCTATCGCGGGGTTCAGCCGCGGAGCTTCTGATCCAGGTAGTCCGAGACCTTGTCGATACCGATGCGTTCCTGGCTACCCGTGTCGCGGTCGCGCACGGTGACGCTCTGATCCTTGGCGGTCTCGCCGTCGATCGTGAAGCAGTAGGGGCAGCCCGCTTCATCCATGCGCGCGTAGCGCCTGCCGATCGACTGCTTGACGTCGAACTCGATGAAGCCCTGCCGGCTGAAGCGCGCATTGAGCTCGCCGAAGAGCTTCTCCGCGGTTTCGGGCATCCCGTCCTTGTTCACGAGCGGGTAGACGGCCGCCTTGATGGGGGCGAGCCGCGGGTGGATCTTCAGGAGCTCGGGGCTCGGACGCGAGGGGTCCTCCGTGAACGCCTCACAGAGGAGCGCCAGCACGCCGCGGTCGAGACCAGCCGAGGGCTCGATCACGTGGGGCAGGTACTTCTCGCCCTTGCGCGAGCCGTTCGGCAGGAGCTCGCCGCGCTCCGCGTCGAAGTACTCGAGGTTCTGCTTGGCGTGCTGCTGGTGCTGCGAAAGGTCGAAGCTCGAGCGGTGCGCCACGCCTTCGAGCTCGCCGAAGCCCGGCGCGGTGAAGGGAAAGCGGTACTCGATGTCGCTCGTCCCGGCGCCCGTCTTCGCGTAGTGCGCGAGCTCGTCGCGATCGTGCTCGCGGAGCTGCAGGTTCGCGCCGGCGAGGCCGAGCGTCTGCCACCAGGAGAGGCGCCAGTCGCGCCAGAACTTGTACCACTCGTGGGCCTCGCTCTCGTGGCAGAAGAATTCGATCTCCATCTGCTCGAACTCGCGGCTGCGGAACGTGAAATTGCGCGGCGTGACCTCGTTGCGGAACGCCTTGCCCGTCTGGGCGATCCCGAACGGGACCTTCACGCGCGTGGTGTCGAGCACGTTCTTGAACTGGACGAAGATGCCCTGCGCCGTCTCGGGGCGGAGGAACGCCACGTCGTCCTCGGTGGCCGTCGCGCCGACGTAGGTCTTGAACATCAAGTTGAAGCTGCGAGGCTCGGTGAGGCTGCCCACCTTCTCGGCTTCGGGCGCGAGCAGGCGCGGAAAGAGCGACTTCGGGACCTCGGGCAGCGCGACGGTGGTGACGTCGCCCCAGGCTTTTTCGGCCTTCTTCTTCTGCTTGGTCTCGCTCGGGCTGTCGGACAAGTAACAGAAGAAGGGCTTGCCGGTGTCACCCTCGGCGGTCGAACCGCCGTCGGCAGCTTGCCGGATCGCGGCCCAGGCCGCGGTCGGTACGTAGACCGAGATGTGATCGTAGCGGTAGCGCTGCTTGGTCTCACGATCGTCGACCATCGGGTCGTTGAAGCCGGCGATGTGACCGCTCGCCTCCCACACCTTCGGGTGTTGAATGATGCAGCTGTCGAGCGGCACCATGCGCACGCGCTCCCCGAAGGGGCCGAGGGCTCCCTGACAGGGGTTCATGACGACGTCCTGCCACCACGCGTCACGCAGGTTCTTCTTGAATTGAGCGCCGAGCGGACCGTAGTCCCAGAAGCCGTTGATACCGCCGTAGATCTCGGAGGCCTGGTAGATGAAGCCCCTGCGCTTGGCGAGGGCCATAATCTTATCCATCGACTTGGTCTGGCTCATGAATGATCGTCCGCTCTAGGAGCCGGCCGTCCGCGGCCGGCGAAAGGGGCGGGAGCCTAGCATGACCGTGCCTCTCACCCGCCGGTTTGCGCCAAACTAGGGGGCAAATCGCGCAAATTGTGGGGCAACCGGCCGGGGCGAGACGCTCGGGTCGAGCGCTCGACAGCGCGCTACTTCAGTCGGCGCGGTGGAAGCGGGCCCGACAGGCGCGGCACCGGTACGGCTTCAGCGCGAACAGACGTAACACTCGATCCACCAGCGTGCGCTTCCCGGAGCGGCGCAAGTCGTGGTTGCCGCAGCGGGGACACGTCCGGCTCGGCGCCGCGGGGACGAGGCCCCGTTCGCTCGACATCGACATCTCGAGAGAGTGATAGCGCGGTCGCTTCCCGTTGGCATCCCCCGATGGTTCAACGGTTTCGATCGAACATCAGCGTCACTCGAATGCGAGCGCGCGTGACACCTCCGATTGTTTCGGGCGAAGTCATTTTGCAACACTCGCCTGTCATTTCCGCCTCACGACACCCTATCGACGCCGACGCACCGGAACCATGGAGCGGCGCGACTGCTCTTCGGCGGGTCGCCACGTGAAGGTGTCGACGAGCTCCGGGCGCGCGTCCGGCCCCAGGGGATCCGTCACGCCGATGCAGTAGCCGTCGATGCCGCGCCCGTCCGCGCGCACACGGAGCCGCAAGAAATGCTTGTAGCCCGGGTGATCCAGCGCGGTGAACGCCTGGGTGTGCTCGAAACCCCAGAGGGTGAGAAGCGAGAGGTACGCGCCGAACAGGAACGTGCCGAGGAACGCGCTCGCGAGGAGCGTGCCCAGGCCGATCAACCACGAGTCCAGATCGAACCCGAAGGGCCCGAGCGCGTGCGTCAAGCAGTAGGAGGCGGCGCTCGGCACCGATGCGATCAGGACGGAGGCTGCGAGCGATAACAGAGCGACCTTGCGCCCGGTCCTGCGCACGCCGCCGATCAAGGCCAGCACGCCCCAGAGCACGAGCGCGCTCAACACCGGCAGCGGGATCGTGAGGCCGAACGTGGTCGGCAAGCTCCAAGAAGCGGCGAACGTCGGCGCGAAGAGCGCGAGGACGAAGAGGTGGGGCAAGAACCCGGAGCGGCCTCGAGCGATCTTCCACGGGACCTGCGTCAGGAGCGCCCGTGACTGCTTGCGGTCGGGCCACTCGAGCTCCGTCGCCACTCGGCGGCGCGCGAGCGGGGCAGGGTGGAGGAACGCGCCGCCTCCGCCGGCGACGACGTGAAGCAGCCGATCGCGTCGAAGGCGCTGGTAATGGTGGATGTCGCCGGACAGCACGAAATGGCTCTTGGCGTCGAAGTCGAGCCCCAGCGCCTGCACCATGGCCGTGCCGGTGCGGCTCGGGCCTGCGAAGCGGTACACCGGGTCGGGGAGCATGAACCAGGGGTACGCCTCCGGGTGAGCTTGGTACCAGTCGACGACGAAGCGCTGCTGGCGCGAGTCCACGTTGCGCAGCTGGCGATCGACGCCGTAAAGGTGCAGCCGATCGGAGAGCGGCAGGACGAAGTAGCTCGCGTTCTGGACCGCCACGTAGCCCGAGAGCGCGAGCGCGCGCGGCTTCTCGACCTTGCCGCCGCGCACGAACTCGCGCGCCCACTCGGCGTAGTGGTGGAGCATGCGCTCGGAGAACCCGACGACGCTCGGCCGCGCCTCCTCCTCGCCCTCGGGGCGCCGGCGAAACAAGCGCCCGAACCCGTCGAGCCCGTCGTACCAGTCGTGGTTACCAGGCAGGCCGAGCAGCACGCGCTTGTTCGGGGTGTCCGCGTTCTCGCCGAGCTCCTCGAGCACCTGGTTGTAGGGCACGAGCACGCGGTTCGTGATCTCTTGCGCGGTCGCCACCGGGTATGCGGTGTCTCCGCCGAAGATCAGGATGTCGCCGCGCGGCGCCGTGAGCTCCTGCTCGTTCTCCTCGAGGTCGGGGAGCGTGTACGACGCGAAGAGCAGGCGCGCGACCGCGCGGCTCACCGCGACGTCGTCGCCGGTGTCGGAGAGATAGTCTATCCAGAGGTCGCGCCCGAGGCCTGCGAGCAGGTTCGGAGACGGATCCACGCCGAGCTCACGCGCGACCCGTTGGACCAGCTCCTCGGGCGGATCGGCGGTCATCCAGTCGCGCGAGTCGACGTCTTCCGTTGCGATCGCCGCCGCGACGAAGTGGCGGAGGTGACCCCAGAACGAACGCGCGCCGAACCAGACGACGCCGCGCGGCTGCTCTCGGCCGCGAACGAACTTCGTTCGAACCGCACCTTTGCGCGTTTCAAGAGGTCGGACGGGCTGCACCGAACCTGTCTAGCAGCTCCGCCCGAAGTCTCGAAATCCCGGGCTTGACGGGGCGCGTACGTAGCGCCCGATCAAGCCAAAAGCTGGGTGATCGCGCCCTTGTTGAACTGGGGCTCGCCGAAGCTCGTGATGCCCGTCGCGCCCATCCCCTGCGTCATCTTCTGGATCGGCACCGCGAACTGTTCGGCCTGGGCGGCGGTGGTGTGCTCGGCGTCCGTCGTGACCGGCGCGTTCGGCCCGAGCGCGTACGGCTGGGGCGCGGCGTGCGAGATGGTGTGGTGATCCTCCGTGTGCCCGAGCCAGTTGAAGACGCACGGGCTCAGTGCCTGCGAGTACTGCAGGCTCGCGACGCGAGTGAGATCGCAGGCGAGGCTCATGGCGAGGAGATCGGCCATCTCGCGCGTGGCCTTCGGGAACTCGGTGGGCCGATGCTCTCACCCTTGCCGTAGTTGCCGTCGCCCTCGACGCCGACGCCCGTCCAGAGCGTGCTCATGCCCGGCCCGTGCGTCCCCCCGCGCGCCGCGCGCCGTGGGGCTGCGTGTGGTCAGGCGGGCGGCTCCGGGACGCCGTGGGCCACCACACGGGCTGCCCAAATACCTAGGTGAGCTTTCGGAGCGATAGTGACCATGAGTCACGAAGAGATCGTGTTGGTGAGTGACTAATGGTCACGAATCGAACGCTCGAAATCGATCGCGTTTTCGACGCTCTGGTCATGCACCGATGCACTCGTTCGTGCACTGCATCAGACGCGAGAATGAATGCGGCAGACACACCGAAACGTGTGGCAGGACGTCTCACCAGCGGGTCATGAATCAACATTCATGTTTTCCCGCAATGAGCGCGGATTTCGTGAGGGGCTCCGATGCCGCTTGTTCTTTGCGGAACCGTCTCGGTTGACTATGGTGCGTCTCGACCCCGCCACCGCAGTCCCCCCCTGCGGCTTGGGGCCGAGCTCACCACCCACTGGCTCGGTTCCGGCGGGGTCGCTACTTTTGTGCGTGAATCAAGATCGAGCCCACGGCTCGCTCGATCACGACGCCGCAGAGTCCCGCGCGAGTCACGTCACGCCTCGGCGCATCGTCGAGGGGCGTCGTGAAGTGCGCGTGAGAGAAGTGGACCTTGGTGTGAGGCCCACCCCAACGTGGTGTGAACTCTCGCGCAGCGCACGACGTGCCTCCACGACGTCTTGCCGGAGCTCGCGCGTTCGAGCGTCAGCATCGTTTCCGGATTGTCGAAGCGCGCTCCGGGTGCGCCCCCCAGAACGCCATTGATCGCAACGGGCGCACGATCCGCGGGAGCGCTTGCGGCGGCGACCCGGGAACACGCTCGCCGCGGAGAGCGCGCGAACGTTTTCGTTGAACGATTCCGGGGGTCCCGGGACCTCATGGAGGAATGGCCCGCACCCTGCGTAGCGTTTTGCGCGGTCTGTCCGATCCCGGCGAAGTTCTTTCTTTTTTTCTAATGGCGCGGGCGCGAACGGCGGGTTCCCGTCGCGCCGGGCCTCTACACGGGCCCGCCACTTTGGCGCCGGGAGCACGTGGAAAACCTCGCGTTTCTGTTATGGTTCGGGCCGCCGCGGCCGGGCTCGCACCGGCGCTCCGCGGCCTTCGTCGAAGAGTCAACACCATGCCTTTCCGCCCCAAGATCGCTGCCGACTACCGAACGATGCTCTGGACCATGGTTCTCGCGCCGGGAGTACTGGCGCTTCAGTACGCACGGCCCGAGCTCGTTCCTTATCTCGCTTGGGTGAGCGTCTACCTCGCGGTCGCCTGTGGCGTCATTGCTCACAACCACAACCACCGCCCGACGTTCGGCAAGAAGTGGGAAAATAGCTTCTTCTCGAACTGGATCTCCGTCTTTTACGGGTACCCGGTGTTCGCGTGGGTCCCCACCCACAACCTGAACCACCACCGCTACGTGAATACGCCCGGGGACGCGACCATCACCTGGCGCTTCACCAACAGCCACAACGTGCTCGTGGCGGCTTCGTACTTCTTCGTCTCGGCGTATTACCAGTCGGGCCCCATCAAGCAGTACATCTCGAAGGCGAGGGAGACGAACCGGGCGCTCTATCGCCGCATCATCACGCAGTACGTGATCACCTTCGGCTCGCACGCGGTGATGTTCGCCCTCGCGGTGGCTCTCCACGGGTGGACGACCGGCTTCGTCACGTGGTTCTTCGCGATGGGTCTGCCTGCCGGCATCGCGCTCTGGACGCTGATGCTCTTCAACTACGACCAGCACGTCCACACCGATCCCTGGTCCGACCACGACCACTCGCGGAGCTTCGTGGGCAAGCTGACGAACTTCTTGCTGTTCAACAACGGCTACCACGCCGCCCACCACGAGAAGCCGAGCGCCCACTGGAGCACGCTCGCGGAAGAGCACGCGAAGATCGCTCCGCTCATCAACCCCGTCCTCAATCAGAAGAGCCTCTTCTGGTACTGGTTCAAGCAATACGCGCTCACGCCGTTCTTCCCCTCGCTCGGCACGCAGCAGCTCGGCCGTGGGCCCTGGAACGTGATCGAGGGTAAGCGCGGGTCGATCGAGACCGCGGATGTGGAAGCCAACGACACCGGTTCCAACGTCGATCGCATCGTCGGCTCGAACGTCGAGCGCCTGCGCGTGCCGGCGGCGTGAGTCGCCCGCGGCGCCTTCCGGATATTTTTGAGAGAACGAGCGGAGAAACGGAGCCAGGCCGTGAACGACGGCGACCTCAAAGTCTCCGCTACCGTGGTGGTGCCCGCCGCGGATCTCAGCTGGACCGCCGTCCGCGCTGGAGGTCCCGGCGGGCAAAACGTGAACAAGGTCGCGACCAAGGTCGACCTGCGCTTCGATCTTCCCGCGACCCGGGCGCTCACCGACGCGGTGAAGCGCCGGCTCGAGAAGCTTGCAGCAGGTCGCCTCGACGCTCGGGGGGCCGTCGTGGTCACGGCCGATGACACGCGTTCGCAGCGCATGAACCTCGAGCTCGCGCGTGCGAAGCTCGTCACGCTGATCGGGGCCGCGCTCGTCGTCCCGAAGCGCCGCAGGGCGACGAAGCCCTCGAAGGCGGCCAAGCAGCGCCGCGTCGAGAACAAGCGCCGCACGAGCGAGAAGAAGCGATCCCGTACGAGCTCCTGGGAGTGAGAGTGGGATCGCTCGGGAGGGGACTCTCGATCGTGGCTCGCGATCGCCTACACGAATGTTCCGTTCCGATACGCTCGTGAACGTTGCGTGAACACGCGTCGCCGCGCGTGAACGCTTCGCCAAGACGAGACGCTCGAGAAACTTCGATAACCCTTACGGCACCCTTTCTAGGGCCGTAGGAGTGACGGAGCGTTTCAACGTCGTGACGATCGAAACGCCCGAGAAACGCGCCACTTTCGTGCCCTCTTTGTGAGCAAAGTTAATGCGATGAGGTCTTGTGAGTGGGGACGTTTTCGTTATCTTCGATGGGGCTCCTCGTCAGGGGAGGGAACAATGACCACTGACCTCGAACTCGCTCTCGCTCATTTCCGCACCGCGGCAGACCTGCTCGAAAGCTTGCGCGACAACGACGACTTGATGGTTCGCGCTTCCACGTTGGCCGATGCGCGCCTCGCCTACGGCGCAGGCCTCCGTCGGCTGAGTCGCCCGCCGACACCTGACTGCGTGGACATCCACGCCGAGCTCGAGCGCTTCGAGCGTCGCGTGCGTGCGATGCTCGACTCCGAAGAAGACGACCGCACGGCGCGCTACCTCATGGCCTCCGACGGCTCCGTGCTCGCGCGCGTGAACGGCGCGAGCGGTCTTCACGGTTGATCGTGAGCTCCGGGTCCGTCCGAGGACCCTCTCCGGCCAACCCGACGGCCCGAGCTCCCGGCCGGCCCGAAATGAGGCAACTGGGCGAGGCGATTCAAAAAAAGCGCATCGACGCTTGACAGGGAGCCCGGCGGAAAGTACGTATGCCGCCCTCTTCGCGGGAGTAACTCAGCGGTAGAGTGCCACCTTGCCAAGGTGGACGTCGAGGGTTCAAATCCCTTCTCCCGCTCTCTGCTTGGGCCAGAACCTCGGTTCTGGCCCTTCGCCATTTTCAGGGCTTCTGTCTTCCCTGTACTCCGTCGAGCAAACTGGACTCGGTACGGCATCGAGAGCAACGACGCTCTCGTCGGTGCGCGCGAGGCAGGCATCCCGCGCGACACCTGGCGTACTGCATGTCGTGAGCAGCGGAGCGAGGCGCGGCCGGCGTCCCGCGCTCACGCGAGCGACGATCGCGTTGCGCACATCGGCGACGTGCGGCTGAGCTGCATTTTCGACAGGCCGACGCTCTTTTCGGGATCGGACGGCTCCCCGAAATCAATTCCTCGATGTGACAGCAGCGGCAGCACTAGCCTCGACGGCCGGAGCGAGCATGGCGGAGTCGTCGTCTTCGACGTTCCGCGACCGCGCCGAGGCGGTCAGCGGGTCGGTGTGGCGGTGTCTCCGCCGGTTCGGCGTCCCTAGCGCCGATCTGGACGACTGCTTCCAGTCGGTCCTCCTGCAGCTCCATGCGCGATGGGACCGCCTCGGGCTCCTGCCCGCGCAAGAGCTCAGGGCCTACGCCTGCTGTGTGGCGATCGGGGTCGCGCGCGGTGCAGCCCGCCTGCGGCAGCGGACCGAACAGGTGTCGACGCCGCTCGCCGAGGAGCACGCGGCCGAGGGCACACCGGAGAGCGTCGCCGAGCGACAGGAAGAGCTCGCGCGGCTCGACGCGATCCTCGCGGCGCTCCCCGAAGAGCGACGCGAGGTGTTCGTCCTCTTC
>JAEZYO010000533.1 GCA_023419055.1 Pseudomonadota bacterium
GCCCCGAGATCCGTGGTGCCGAGCTCGCCCTCGGCGCGCGATTCCGCCGCATCCCCAAAAACGAAAGCCCCTTCCGCCAGTGGGACAGCCTCCCCCGCCCGAGCGCGGCGCTCGACTTTCGGCGTCGAACCACCCGACCTCTCCGGCCCCTATGCGGCGAACCTCACTCGCTACCGCGACGCTACCTACGAGAAGCTGCTCGAAGAGCTCGGCATCGAGGCCCGGAACGACCCGGCGCTCGGCTTCGACCCGACAGGCGTCGAGTACTTCGACCGCATCGCGAGCGAGCTCTCGCTGACCGCCGAGGAGACCGCGCTCTATCGACGAGAGGGCTTGGTCAGCGTCGATCACCAACGGCGCTACAGCATGGGGAGCGCGTACTTCGCGATCTATGCGCGTGACTTGCCGGTCCTGATCACGAGCGACTCGCTCTTGAACGCGCTGCATCGCTCCTACGACGCCGTGTTGAAGGACCTCGAGCTCCAAGTCTTCGCGCCCGTCTTGCGCGACAGCTTGGCACGTGCACATGAGGTCCTCGAAAATCACCGCGCTGAACTCGCGAGTCCGGCGCTCGAGGCCAGCGCCGGCGATGTGGATCTCTACCTCTCCGTGGCTCGCAGTTTGCTCGAGGGGGCGGGAGCGCCCCGGAAGTCCGCGGCCCCGGCGCCCGGTGAGCCACGAACGCAACCCGCGAAGCGAATCCCGCCGGTGCTCGGCGATGCCGTCGCGTTCGACGAAGTCCTGCGGAAGATCGAGTCACTCGTGCTCGAAGATCCGTACCACCCCTCCGTGATCTACGGCGGCAGGCGCCCCGTCGACTACTCGCAGTTTCGGCCGCGCGGACACTACACGGAAGGGGACGCGCTAGAGAGCTACTTCCGCGCGATGATGTGGCTCGGCCGCGCGGATACGGGCTTCATCCTCTCTCCGCCCGACCCGCGAGCCTCGCTCGAGATCGATCCGCAGCGGGAGGCGCGCAGCGCCGCGATGTTGACGCTCGTGTTGCGGGAGAGCGGCGGGCTTGGAGCGCTCGCTCGGCTGAGCGCGATCATCGACTTCATGGTCGGCCGTGCCGACAACGTGAAGCTCGAGGACGTGGCCGCGGCTCTCGACAAGGTCGGCGCCGGCTCGCTGCGCGGGCTCGCGGACGAGTCCACCATCGGGAAGCTGCGCGGCGAGCTCGCGTCGGTCGGCCCCCAACGCATCCGCTCTCAGGTCGTCACTTCGCCGGTCGAGGACGACAAGCCCGTGTTCGAGCCCCACGGCTTTCAGGTCTTCGGTCAGCGCTTCGTTCTCGACAGCTACGTGCTCTCGAAGGTGGTGTTCGACTCGATCGTCTTCGAAGGCGAGAAGCAGCGGCGCATGATGCCGACCGGGCTCGACGTCATGGCGGCGCTCGGGAACGACGAAGCCGTACGCTTGCTCGAGCCCGAGCTCACCAAGCACCGCTACTCGGCGAACCTGCTCGCCGTGAGGAAGGCGCTCGACGCGCTGCCGGCCGCGAGCTGGGACTCGGACCTCTACAACGGTTGGCTCTCGGCCCTGCGCACGCTCGACGAGCAGCCGAGCTCGCCTCATTTCCCCCGCGCCATGCAGCGGGCCGCCTGGCAGCGGAAGCAGCTCCAAACCCAGCTCGCATCCTGGGCCGAGCTTCGGCACGACACGATCCTTTACGCGAAGCAGTCGTACACGGCCTTTCCGAGCTGCGGCTATCCCGCCGGTTTCGTCGAACCCTACCCCGAGTTCTTCGATCGCCTCGCTGCCTTCGCCGCGCAAGCAGCCCAGCGCCTAAAGGATGCGGAAATCAAGCTAGCCGACCCTGCACTCGAAACGAGGGCGCGGCGCTCGGTCGACTCGAAGGTCGCGTTCTTCGAGCGCTTCGCCGAGATCAACCGAGTGCTCGAGCGGCTGGCGAAGAAGGAACTCGAAGCCGTGCCGTTCACGCGAGAGGAGGAGCTCTTCCTTCAGAAGACGATCGATCGGAGCGGTGGAGGGAGCGGTCCGCCGCGTTACGACGGCTGGTACCCGGACCTGATCTACGGCGCTCCCGACGAATGGAAGCCGACGATCGCGGACGTTCACACCGACCCGGAATCGAAGCAGGTACTGCTCGAAGGGGTGGGGGACGTCGACTTCCTGGTCGTGGCCATCGACAACCAGGGTGACCGCGCGGCCTACGTCGGGCCCGTGTACTCGTACTACGAGACCAGGGGCCCGGCCTCGGCGCGGCCCACCAACGAGGAGTGGCGGGCTCGCATCGAAGCGGGAAGCCTCCCTGAACGCCCCGCCTTCACGCAGGTGTTCCGAGCGAAGCCCGTGCCCCGCGATCTCGGCCCGCGCGTGACTCAGCGCCGCATCGAAGACCCCAAGACCAAGCGCCTGGACGAGCTCTGGAAGCGCTACACGGGCGCCTCGCCGAAGGAGCAGCAGCGACTGCACCCGATCATCCAGGCGTTGCGTCAGGAGATCGAAAATCCGCCGATCCCGCGCGCGACGCCGTCATCGCAGAAGCCGTGAGCCATGCGACGCCGAGCCGCATTCTCGCTCGCGTCGCTGCTCGTGGCTTTCTACCGCTCTGCGGCGCCCGCGGAGCGCGGGCGCCTTACCGCGAGATGAAGGCGGTGCAGAGCGGGGACGAGGTCAAGCGCTGAGCTTCTTCGCGCTCGCGAGGAGCACACACACCGCGACCACTTCCATCGCCGTCTCGACCTGAGCGAGCGGCGGGAGCGAGGGCGCGATGCGGATGTTCTTGTTCTTCGGATCCTTGCCGTACGGGAAGGTGGCGCCGGCGCCCGTCAGCTTCACGCCGGCTTCGTCCGCGAGGCGCACGACCTCGGACGCGCAACCGTCGAGCGTATCGAGGCTCACGAAGTAGCCGCCGCGGGGCTTGGTCCAGGTCGCGACCCCGCTCTTACCGAGCTCCTGTTCGAAGATGCGGCCCACGGCCTCGAACTTCGGGCGGAGGAGGGCCGCGTGCTTCTGCATGTGCGCCTTCACGCCCGCGAAGTCCTTGAAGAAGCGGACGTGGCGGAGCTGGTTCACCTTGTCGGGGCCGATGCTCTGGATGCCGAGGTGCTTCTTCACGTCGGCGATGTTGTCCGGGCTCGACGCCAGGGCGGCCACACCGGCGCCCGCGTACGAGATCTTCGACGTCGAAGCGAACACGATCGGGCGGTTGGGGTTGCCCGCCTTGGCCGAGGCGCCGAGCACGTCGAGCAGCTTGTCACCCTCGGGGAAGAGGTCGTGCACGGCGTACGCGTTGTCCCAGAACAGGCGGAAGTCGGGCGCGGCGGTCTTCATGCGTGCGAGCCGCTCCACGACCTCGTTCGAGTACGTGGCGCCGGTCGGGTTCGCGTACTTGGGCACGCACCACATGCCCTTGATCGACGCGTCCGACGCGACGAGCTTCTCGACGGTGTTCATGTCGGGCCCGGAGTCGTCGAGATCGACGGTCACCATCTCGATGCCGAAGTGCTGACAGATCGCGAAGTGACGATCGTAGCCGGGCGAGGGGCAGAGGAACTTGATCTTCTCCTTGGACCAGGGGGCCGAGCCGCCCGGGACTCCGTGCAGGAGCGCGCGCACGACCGCGTCGTGCATCATCGTGAGGCTCGAGTTGCCGCCCACGATCACCTGGGCGGGGCTCGTCTCGAAGAGCTCCGCGAAGATGGCCTTCATCTCGGGGATGCCGTCGAGGCCGCCGTAGTTGCGCGTATCCACGCCGTCGCTCGACTTGTAGTCGCTCGGCGAGAGCACGCTCATGAGCTCGTTCGCGAGATCGAGCTGCTCGCCCGAGGGCTTGCCCCGCGTCATGTCGAGCTTGAGCCCCTTCTGCTTGAACGCGTCGTAGCGCGACGTGATCTGACCGACGTTTTTAACGAGTTCGTCTTTGGAGAGGCTCTCTGACATGGGGTGCTACGGCTTATCAGAAACGGGGCGAGCTGGGCAGGGGAGCCCCGCGCAAATTTCGCGCCGAGCACGCGCCAGAGGTGCGGTTTTGCTGTAGCGCGCCGCGTCGCTCTGCTCGGGGGCGCCCGTTGCTCCGGGGAGGGGAGGAGCTTATCTTCAGACGATGAAACCCGGCGACCACCCGGAGTTTTTTCGTCTGCCGCCCCCCGAAGGCCGCTCACGGGAGAGCGGCATCCGTCTCGACGGCGACGGGCGCTTCTGGCACCGCGGGGAGCCCATCACCCATCCCGGGATGGCGCGCGCCTTCGCGACCTGGATCTCGAAGCACCCGGACGACGGGCGCTTCATCCTCACGAACGGTTACGACTGGAGCTACTTCGAGGTCGAGGACGTTCCCCTCTTCGTGACGAACGTACGCGCCGGGCAGGGCGCGTTGGTGCTCGAGCTCTTCGACGGCACCGAAGAGCCACTCGACGCGAGCGAGCTCTGGTCCGGGCCGAGGGACGCGCTTTACACGGTCGTGAAGGGGCGCGGCATGAAGGCGCGCTTCCAACCCGGCGCGCAGCTCGCGTTGATGCCCTTCCTGGTCGAAGGAAAGGAGGCGGGGAGGGTCGATATCTCCTTCCAGGGGGCTCGTTTTCCGATCAAGGCGTCTTTGGACCAGCGGTCGTGGTAAAAGGGCCGTTCTGGTTGCCCGGGGACGAGTCCCCGAAACCGCTCCCCGAAGAATATCCATGCGCGTATTGGTCGCTGACCGGCTTTCGGACGACGCTCTCGATGAGATGAGGACCTTCGGCGTGGACGTCATCTACGACCCCACGCTGAGCCCGGAGCTCTTGCCGGTCGCCCTCGACGGCGTGAACGTCCTCGTCGTGCGCGGTACGGAGGTCAGCGAGTCGGCCATCCGCGCCGGGCGCTCCTTGAACCTCATCATTCGGGCTGGCGCCGGGGTGAGTAACATCGACGTCCCGCTGGCGAGCGAGCGCGGGATCTACGTCGCCAACTGCCCGGGCAAGAACGCGAGCGGCGTGGCCGAGCTCACGTGGGCGCTCATCACGTCGCTCGACCGCCGCGTACCCGACGCGGTAGCCAGCCTCCGCGCCGGGCGCTGGGAGAAGGACGAGTACGCGAAGGCCGAGGGGCTCTTCGGTCGAGCCATCGGGATCCTCGGCTTGGGCCACGTCGGAAAGTCGGTGCTGCGCGTCGCCCACGCCTTCCACATGCGGCCGCTCGCCTTCAGCCGCTCGCTCACGCACGCGCGCGCGGCGGAGTGCCAGGTGACGCGCGCGAACTCGGTCATCGAGCTGGCACGCGAGTCGGAGATCTTCACCGTTCACCTCGAGCTCTCCGAACGGACTCGCGGCTGCGTGGACCGTCAGGTCCTCGAGGCGCTGCCGGACGGCGCCATCTTCGTCAACACGGCTCGCCACGAGCTCGTCGACTACGACGCTCTCCTGGACCTCATCCCCAAGAAGGGCCTGCGCGTCGGCCTCGACGTCCTGCCCGAGGAGCCGCGAAGCCGCTCCGGCTCGTTCGACCACCCGATCCTACGGAGCGGGCTCGTGTACGCGACGCCTCACATCGGGGCCTCTACCGACGAGGCGCAAATTTCGATCTCGAACGAGACCGTGCGCATCTTGCGGAGCTTCTTGACGGAAGGCGTCGTACCGAACGTCGTCAACATCCAGCCGAACACCTGGTCCCGCTATCAGCTGGTCGTACGCCACATCGACAAGGTGGGCGCGCTCGCGAACGTGCTCGGCGTGCTGAAGCGCCACGGCATCCACATCAACGAGCTCGACAACACGGTCTTCGATGGAGGCCGCGCTGCCTGCGCCAAGATCCGCATCGAGTCGCGGCCGACCGACGCGTGCCTGCAGGAGATCATGGCGTTCTCGGACGAGGTTCTGCACGTCGACCTCGTGACCTTGCCGAACCTCGCTTGACGGCCGAGGGGCGGGGCAAAACGGAGGGCGGCGACGTTTTTCGCCCGCCTGGCCCGACCCCGTTTTCGGGCACGAGCGAGCGGGCCGGCCGGAAGTCCGTTCTGGCCTGAGCAGAAACGCCATCAGTTTCGACAGTTTGTAGTTCCTTGCGCAGCGCCCGACCGAGGAGTAGAATCCGCGCGCACATCTTGGATGGATCCAAAGACGGACCCTCCTCAACGGGTCCGTTTTTTTTTCACTCCAAGGGGTTCGCGCCGCCGGGCGCGAGCCGCGGGCCCACAAGGTCCGATCAGTCGAGGCCCGCGTGCACTCCGGCAAGTCCCGTTTCGAGTCGTGTTTTCCCAGTCAACCATGCGCATCGCTCACGAAAAGCTGGACGGTCTCCCGAGGGAGCGCGTCCTGGCAGCAGTCTCACCGGTGCTGACGGCACACGGTGTGGATTGCGTCGAGCTCGTGTGGAAGACGGATCGCGGCTCGCGAGTGCTCGAGGTCACGCTCGAGCAGCCGGGCAACAAGGACCCGGGGGCGGGCGTCACGCTCGAGCTCTGCACGGAGGTCTCGCGTGACCTCTCCGCCGCGCTCGACGTCGCCGATTGCATCCCTCAGAGCTACAACCTTCAGGTCGGGTCGCCGGGTGTGGAGCGTGCGCTCTATGACCGTGATGATTACGTTCGCTTCGCGGGGCAGCTCGCGCGCCTGAAGCTCAAGGTTCCGCTCCGCAGCCAGTACGTCGTGCGCGGCCGCTTGCAGGGCGTGGACGACGCGGGACGCGTGGCTTTCGAGGATGAACGAGGCGAGCCCGTGACGCTCGATTTCGAAAACATCGACAGCGCCCACCTGGTCTTCGAATGGAAGACGGCGGGCGTTCGCGCTTCAGGCAAGAAGGGCCACAAGCGCGAAGCGGGGTCGCACGGCAAGGCCGGGCGGCCACAAGGGAGCAAGTGAGATGGCAGCACAGTCGGCGAGCTACGGTGAAGACTTGGGCAGCATCGTTGAGGCGGTGGCCCAGGAGAAGGGCATCGACAAGCAGGTGCTCATCGAGACGATGGAGGCGGCGATCTTGAAGGCGGCTCAGGCAGCCTTCGGTCCCACCCGCGAGCTCGAAGCCCGCTTCAACCCCGACACGGGCGGCATCGATCTCTTCCAGTACATGACCGTAGTGGAGGCCGTCGCGCAGCCGGAGCGCGAGATCTCGCTCGAGACGGCGCGCAAGCACGGGCTCGAAGCGGACACGGGTGAGGAGCTCGGCTTCCAGGTCTTCTGGCATCCGCGCGACGCCGAGCGCGCTCGTCAGCAGGACAAGGAGTTCGGCAGCTTGCTCGACATGAAGCAGGCGCGCAGCACCTTCGGCCGCATTGCCGCGCAGACCGCGAAGCAGGTGTTGCTCCAGCGCGTGCGCGACGCCGAGCGCGACATCATCTACAACGAGTACAAGGATCGCCAGGGCCAGCTCATCCGCGGCATCGTCCGGCGCTTCGAGAAGGGTCACAACATCATCGTCGACCTCGGGCGCACCGAAGGTGTCCTGCCCTCGAAGGAGCAGACCCCGCGCGAGACGTATCGCCCGGGCGACCGCATCGTGGCGTTCGTCAAGGCGATCGACCGCGAGGCGCGCGGCCCGATGGTGATCTTGAGTCGCAGCTCGTCGCACCTGGTCGAGAAGCTGTTCGAGGCCGAAGTTCCGGAGATCTACGAGGGCATCGTCAAGATCGTGGCCGTCGCCCGCGAGCCCGGCTCCCGCAGCAAGATCGCCGTGGCGACGCGCGACTCCGACGTCGATCCGGTGGGCGCGTGCGTCGGCATCAAGGGTTCGCGCGTGCAGGCGGTGGTGCAGGAGCTCCGCGGCGAGAAGATCGACATCGTGCCCTACGACGCCGATCCGGCGCGCTACATCATCAACGCCATCCAGCCCGCCGAGGTAAACAAGGTGATCGTCGACGAGGCGGATCACCGCATGGAGCTCGTCGTGCCGGACGAGAAGCTCTCGCTCGCGATCGGCCGCAAGGGCCAGAACGTGCGCCTGGCCTCGCAGCTCACGGGCTGGAAGCTCGACATCATCAGCGAGAGCAAGTTCCAGCAGATGGAGGACGAGGCCCTGATCGCGCTCCGCGAGATCGACGGCATCGACGACGGCCTCGCCAAGTCGCTCTATCGGCTCGGCTTCCGCGCCCTCGAGGAGATCCACGAGGCCCCCATCGACGAGCTCGTCGGCATCGACACCATCGACACCGAAGAGAAGGCGAAAGAGCTCAAGAAGGGCGCCGAGCAGGCCATGGAGCGCCTGCGCCAGGATCGCATCCGCGAGGCGCTCTCCACGGGCGCGCCGCTCACGGACAAGGACAAGCTCCGCTTCGTGCGGGGTATCGGGCAGCGCACGCTCGCGCTCTTGGAAGACGCGGGTTACGCGAGCCCGCAGCAGGTAGCGCGCGAAGATCCGGACCGTCTTGCCATCAAGACCGGCCTCGGTAACAAGAAGGCGCGTCAGATCCACCAGGGCGCCCAGCATTTCCTCGCCAACGAGGCGAAGGAGATCGAGGTCGCCAGGGCCGAGCTCTTCGGGGCTCAGCCGGGAGCGGAGGGCTAACGACTCGGATGACCACTCGGACCTGCGTCGGATGCCGCGAAACGGCCGAAGCCGAGGAGCTCTTGCGCCTCGTGCACGGACCGGAAGGGGAGGTCGTGCCCGACCTCGGCGGCGGTGCTTTCGGTCGGGGTGCCTGGGTGCACCCGCGGCCGGAGTGCCTCTCTCGCGCAGTCCCGAAGGGTCTCGAGCGAGCCCTGCGCGCGAAGGTGGTGGCGGACGCCGGCGGCGTGAGCGCGCTGGTTCGCGCCGGCGCCGCGCGACGCCTGCTCGGTTTGCTCTCCTCGGCGCGCCGCGCGCGCAAGGCAGCGGCCGGGACGACGGCGGTGAAAGAAGCGCTCGATCGCGGGGAGGTCCGGCTGGTCCTCGTCGCGACGGACGCTCGAGCCGCGGCGAACGCGCCGTGGATCGAAGAGAAGATTCGACTCGGAACCGCTCTGCCTTTTTCGACCAAGGCGGAGCTCGGTTCGCTCTTGGGCTTGGAAGAGGTCGGGGTCGTCGCGGTCTTGGACGACGGGTTGGCGCGTGCCATCGAGCGCGCCTGGGCTCTGGCCCATCTGCCGGAGTCGCGCGTGACGCGCGCGAACGAGAAGCTTTCGACGGAGGTTAGATGAGCACGAAGCTGCGTGTCTACGAGGTGGCTCGAGACCTTGGAATGGAAAACAAGGCCCTGGTGGCCCTGTTGCAGTCGGTCGGTGTGTCCGAGGCGAAGAACCACATGAGCGCCATCGCGCCAGAAGCGGTCGAGCGCGTAAAGCGTCACCTCGAGAAGCAGAAAGTGCAGGGCCCCGTGGTGGAAGAGCGCATCCGCCCCACGGTGGTGAAGCGACGCGCCGTCGGTCGCAGTGAAGCTTCGGCTCCGGCGCATGCTCGCCCGGCCGCCCCCGAACGAGTCGAAGAGGCC
>JAEZYO010000565.1 GCA_023419055.1 Pseudomonadota bacterium
CGAGCCGACGATGGACGCGGAGCACGTCGGGCGGGCGGTGGCGCACATGGCGAGCCTGCCGCTCGACGCGAACGTGCTATTCATGACCGTGATGGCGACGAAGATGCCCCTCGTCGGTCGCGGCTGACGGCGGACGCGATCGCGTTGACATTACCCGTGTTCCGGCCGAGACTGTTGGGGTTCCTTCATCGGTGCGCGTAACTCTCGCGTCACACCTCCACCGGAGTCTTCGCATGCGTTCATTCTTCTGTTGCGGCGCGGCGGTCGCGCTGGTCGCCGCGCTCGGCTCCCCGACACCGGCGGCGGACTGGGGCCAGTGGCTCGGCCCGAAGCGCGACGCCGTGTGGGAGGAGAAGGGACTCGTCACGGAGTTCCCGAAGGAGGGGCCGAAGGTCGAGTGGCGGCAGCCCATCGGGGCGGGTTACGCCGGACCCGCGGTCGTCGGCAACCGCCTTTACATCATGGACCGCGTGCCGGCGAAGCCCGACCCGGACAAGCCCGCGCCCAAGGGGACGCAGGCCGGCAGCGAGCGCGTCCTCTGCCTGAACGTCGCCGACGGCAAGAAGGTCTGGGAGCACACCTACGAGTGCAACTACGTCCGGGTGTCGTACCCCAGCGGCCCGCGGACGACGCCCGTCGTGGACGGCGACCGGCTCTACACGCTCGGCACGATGGGCGACCTCTACTGCCTCAACGCCGCCGACGGCAAGCCGGTCTGGTCGAAGAACTTCGTGAAGGACTACAAGGCGCCGACGCCCGCGTGGGGGTGGTCGGCCCACCTGCTGCTCGACGGCGACACGCTCGTCGCGCTCGTCGGCGGCGACGGCCAGGCGGTCGTCGCGTTCGACAAGAAGACGGGGAAGGAGAAATGGAAGGCGCTCACCACGAAGGAGATCTGCTACTCGCCGCCCATCGTCACGGAGGCCGGCGGGAAGCGGCAGCTCATCGTGTGGCTCTCGGACGCGGTGTACTCCCTCGACCCGGCGACCGGGAAGACGTACTGGAAGGAAAAGCACCCGGCCGAGGGGGAGGTGATGCGCCCCGCGGTCTCGATCATCACGCCGAAGGTCGCCGGCGACAAGCTCCTCGTGTCGTCGTGCTACCACGGCACGCTCTGCCTCACACTCGACAAGGAGAAGCCGGCGGCCGCCGTGGCGTGGCGGTCGAAGAACTCCTACCCGAAGGAGATCGAGGGGCTGAACGTGGTGATGACGAGCCTGATCGTAAAGGGCGCGCACGTCTACGGGATCGCGGCGATGGGCGAGGTGGTCTGCCAGGAGCTGGCGACGGGGAAGGTGGTCCGCAAGGGCGACGAGATCTTCGGCGAGAAGCCCGCGTTCTGCGCCGCGGTGTTCTGGGTGGACGCGGGCAACGCGGTCTACGGCCTGACCGACCAGGGCGACCTTGTGATCCTCAAGCTCTCGCCGGAGAAGTGCGAGGTTCTGGCGAAGGCCCACATCCTCGAGACGACGCACGCCGCGCAGGGCCGCAAGGCTGTCTGGGCGCACCCGGCGTTCGCCGACAAGCGCGTCTACTTGAAGAACGACAAGGAAATCGTGTGTATCTCGCTCGCCGGATAAGTGACCAACGAGCCGCGAATGCAAGGGAGCGGGACCGCGTGAGCCGCTCCCTTGCATTCGCGGCTCGTTGGTCTGCTTCACGTGCGTGACACGTTGTCGCGCATCCAGCGCACGTAAGCCCGCGCGTACTCGTCGAGGTTCCCGATCGCGCCTCCGCCCCGGATCGGCGAGCACATCTCGTAGGTGGCGAGGCCGTCGAAGCCGCCGTCGCGCAGACCCCGGAAGAACGCCGGGTAGTCGATGAAGCCGGCTCCGAACGGGACCGCCCGCACCAAGTCCGGCTCCTCGCGGGCGTAGTTCACGAGTTCGGGCCGGTAGCGGTACCGCGGTAGCCGAACGTAGTCGGCGTTCGTTGTGATCGTGGTGTGCGGCGCGGCCGCCTTCGCGGCCTCGTACAGGTCCTCGTCGCGGAGCGCTGGCGACCACGCGTCGAAGCCGAGCTTGCAGTTCGACCGGCCGATGTCCACGAGGAGTTCGAGGAGCGCGGTCGTGTGCAGCCCCACATCGTGGTGGTTCTGGATCGCGACCGTGAACCCGTACCCGGCGGCGCGGTCGCACACCTCGCGAATGGTGGCGACGACGCGTTGCCAGTTTGCGTGCGGGCTTGTGCCGGGCGGCTCGTAGGCGGTGAAGACGCGCACGACGTTCGCGCCGAGTTGCGAGCCGATCCGGCAGAGCGACTCGACGTAGGCGATCTGCATCTCGATGAACGGCACTTCCGCGGCGTTCAGGGGACTGATGTCCGTGTACGCCGCGACGACCGGACAACTCACGCCGGCGGTCTGCAACTCCTCGTGCAGCGCGGTGATCGCGTCGGGCGTCATGTCCAACGGCGACAGGTGCGGTCGCTTCCCCGCGAGCATGACCGCGTCGAAGCCGAGTGAGGCGGCCCTACGCACGAACGCCCGCAGGTCGAGCGCCGCCTGACCCCATAGTCCGCCGTAGCTGATCGAGAAGAGGCCGAGTTGCATGGGAGTTACTCTGCGCTGGGCGCGGCCTCGATTTGCTGAATTGCGGCCCGGATAACTGCGTGAACCTCTTCGGTGCACATCTCTTCGGGGCTGTAGTACGTGTAGCGCCGCGAGAGAGCCTGATAGAGCGTCGGGAGAGACCTTCTTGCCCGTCCACCGAGCATTCCGAGCGATTGGATCTCGATCTGTGTGTCCGAGAGTTCTGGGTCGGAGATTGCCTGTTCGAGCAGTGGAATAAAAAAGTCGATGTTGTCCCACCAGCCTACTTCGGTCACGTACTCGGCGTAGCGGCCGAGCCTGTAGTGCGATGGACGACCGCCGAGGACTCCAAGCGCCGTACTCTCGATGGCATCAACCCATCGCTCAAGCCGCATGGTGTCCGCTTGCGAGATGAGTTTGTTACGCTGCAACATCCCTTGGGGATGCAGGCCGTATGCTCGGGCCGTATCGCAGAGCACCCAGATGGCGTGAACCAGTTCACGGTCCACTTGCTGCGAGTGGTAGAGTGTTTCGCCGACCGCAAAGAGTGCTTCCATGACGAGATGGAAGTTCGCCTCCACCAAGCTGCCTTCATACGGCCGAAGGCTGTGAACGAAACCTCGCTCGGCGATCAACAGTTCGCCGTATGGTCCGGAGGTGCCGGGGCCGTGCATCAAGAGCAGGAGC
>JAEZYO010000589.1 GCA_023419055.1 Pseudomonadota bacterium
GACGCCAAGGCGCTCGTCGCCGCGGCGCAGGCGTCCGCCGACGAGCGCAAGCACGCCGAGGTCCAACCCATCCACTTCTTGACCCGCGCGCTCGAGCGCGACCCCTCGGTCCGAGAGGTCTTTCGCCGAGCCGGCGTGGACGCGCTCGAGCTCTCCGCGGCCGTCGAGCGCCGGCTCGCCTCGTTGCCGCGCTCGAACGAGCCGGCCTTCCTCTCCGAGGCCATGCTCGACCTCCTCGAGCGGGCCGAGCGCGAAGCTTCCCGAGAGCGCTCGAGCGAGGTCAAGCTCGAGCACCTCCTGAACGCGCTCAGTCAGGAGATCCGCGGACCCGCGGGCGAGGTGCTCGGCGCCTTCGGTGTCGCGCCGGGTTCGCTCCGCAATCACCTCGGAGCTCTCCGCCAGGTGAGCGCACCAGGAGCCGCGCGCCCGCTCGCTTCGGGCGCGGACGACGCCGTGCGCGATCTCGTGGAAGAGGCGCGGGACGCCGCGGCGGATCCCGTGATCGGCCGCGCCGACGAGGTGAGGCGCCTGCTCACGGTGCTCGAGCGTCGCGGCAAGAGCCACCCGCTCTTGATCGGAGAGCCCGGAGTCGGAAAGAGCGCCATCATCCGGGCGCTCGCGCGCCGCATCGCGCGCGGTGACGTGCCGACGAGCCTCGCTCAGGCACGGCTCTACGCGGTCGACACGGGCGCCCTCGTGGCAGGCGCTCGCCTGCGCGGCGAGGTCGAGGACCGCGTGAAGAAGCTCCTCGCGAAGGTCGGCAGCGGGCGCGAGGCGATCCTCGTCGCGCGTGGCATCGAGCAGCTCTTCGGTCAGGGGCCGGCGGGCTCGGCGGTGGGAGACGTGCTGAAGCCGGCGCTGGTCGCGGGGGCCGTGAGGCTGCTCGGGACCACCACACCCGAAGGGTTGAAGCGCTTGCAGGAGCGCGACCCCCAGCTCGTGCGCGTGTTCACGGCGCTCACGGTGGAGGAGCCGAACGAGTCGCTCGCGATCGAGATCGTGCGCGGCATGGCGGGCCGCTACGAGGCTCACCACGGCATCGAAATCAGCGAGAGCGCGATCGTCTCGAGCGTGCGGTTGGCCGGGCGCTACGTGCACGATCGCCTGCTCCCCGACAGCGCGCTGGACTTGCTCGACGAGTCCGCCGCGGCCAAGCGCGTGGAGACCGACGGGTTGCCCGCCGAAGCGGATCGTCGAATCCGCCGCCTCGAGAGCGTGGAGGTTCAGGCGCAGTCGCTCGAGCACGTGAGCGACAAGGAGAGCAGCGAGCGGCGCGTGGAGCTCGAGGCCGAGGCCAAGCTGCTCGAGCCTCAGGTGAAGGCGATTCGCGCCCAGCTCGAGGCACGGCGAGGGGTCGTCGCGAGCTTGCGCGCGCTCGGCAAGGAGCTCGCGGAGGCGCGCGCCGCCGCCGAGCAGGCGCGCGAGAAGAAGGATTTCGCGAAGCTCGGCGAGCTCGAGCACGGTAAAATCCCGGACCTTACCGCGCGCCTGGCGCAAGCCGAGGAGGCGGCTCGCAACGCCGGCGTCTCCGCCGCGCCGCGCGTGCTCGGGGAAGAAGACGTCGCGGCGACGCTCGCGCTGTGGACCGGCATCCCGGTCTCCAAGATGCTCGAGGCCGAGGCGGGCAAGCTGATGAAGATGGAGGAGCGGCTCGGGCAGCGCGTCATCGGCCAGACCCACGCCGTCGGCGCCGTCTCTCGCGCGGTGCGCCGCGGCCGCGTCGGCCTCCGCGATCCCAAGAAGCCCATCGGCTCCTTCTTGTTCCTCGGCCCGAGCGGCGTCGGCAAGACCGAGCTCGCCAAGGCGCTCGCCGAGTTCGTGTTCGACGACGAGCACGCGCTCACGCGCCTCGACATGAGCGAGTTCATGGAGCGGCACATGGCGCAGCGGCTGCTCGGCGCGCCGCCAGGCTACGCCGACAGCGAGCAGGGCGGCTTCTTGACCGAAGCGGTGCGTCGCCGGCCCTACTCGGTCTTGCTTTTCGACGAGGTCGAGAAGGCGCATCAGGACGTGTTCAACCTGCTGCTCCAAGTGCTCGACGACGGGCGCCTCACCGACGGCCGCGGCAGGCTCGCGGACTTCTCGAACACCATCGTCATCATGACCAGCAACATCGGCTCCGATCGCATCCTCGAGGCCGACCCCAAGCTCTTCGAGCGCGAAGAGGGCCGCGAGGCGTTGCGGGACGTCTTGCTCGAGCGGCTGCGCGAGTTCTTCCGTCCGGAGTTCTTGAACCGCATCGACGAAATTTTGGTGTTCGGCCCGCTCTCGAAGCAGGACCTCGGAAAAATCGTCGATCTCTCGCTCGGCTCGCTCAATCGCCTGCTCGCGGAGCGGAAGCTCGTGCTCGAAGTCGCCCCCGAGGCGCGCGAGAAGTTGGTGGAGCTCGGCTACGAGCCGTCGCTCGGCGCGCGTCCGATCAAGCGCACCATCCTCCAGAAGCTGCAGGATCCGCTCGCCGAGGCCCTCCTCGGCGGGACGATCCCGGACGGCTCTCGCGTGCTCGCGCGGCTCGACGGCGACAATTTCGTGTTCGAAAAGGTGGGTTGAGCGAGCGCCCGAGCGCGAGAGATCGCTTCTCTATTCTGGAGCGCTTCCGATATGGTGCGGAGGCGTGATCCGGTGGCAGCTTTGGAAGGCATGCTTACTCGGCGTGGCCGTGTCGCTGCTTTTCCCGGCGACCGCGCTTGCGCGGCCTGAATTCCGCCTGCTTTACATCCGAGAGCCCGGGACCGAGCCCTGCCCGGAAGAGGTGGAGCTTCGCCTCTCGGTAGCCGCTCGGCTCGGCTACGACCCATTCAGTCCCACCGCAGGTCCCGCCGTGATTGCTCGGGTGAGCCCCGACGGCGAGCTCTTGACCGGCAGCGTCGAGATCACGGACGACGCTGGGGTCTCGCGTGGTCGGCGCGAAATAGAAGCGTCCAGTGAGCGCTGCGACGAGCTGTTTCGCGCCCTGGCCCTCTCCGTAAGTATCGCCATCGATCCGGAGCGAGTGCTCGGAGGAGAGGACGCGCCGGCCGCTGCGCGAGCCTCTCCGCTGCCATCGCCTGCTCCGCCCGAGCACGAGCCTCGAACGGTGCAAGCGGCCCCGGCTAGAAGCAGAGCGCCGTCCAGGTTCCGCGTGTCCATCGGTGTGACCGGGCGCTCTCAGCTCGGAATCTCGAACACCGCGAGCTACGGCGGGACCCTGTATGGTCGGGCGTCTTGGGGAGCGCTACTCTTCGGGGTCGAGGCGCTCTACGTCATGTCGCCCTACTCGAGCTTGCCGGCGGTTCCGGGGGCCGAGCTACGGACGGCGCTCTTCACGCTCGGCCCGAACGTCTGCTACGGCAGAGGGCCGCTTTTCGGCTGCGCGCTCGCTTCTTTCGGGAACCTCTGGGCGGAGTCGCGGGGGATCGCTGATCCGGCGGCGGACAGGTCCTTCCACGCCGCTGCCGGCGGCCGCGTAGGCTTCGAGCCAAGGCTCTCGGAGGCAGTAACCCTCGTCACCCAGGTAGATCTCTTGGGATCGTTGACGCGGTCGAGCGTGGTGATCGACGGCGAGCAGGCTTTCAGGCAGCCCGGGTTGATTGTCGGTGCCGGCTTGGGCCTCTCGTTTCACCTTGCGACGATTCCGTGATGGTTCCGAGCCCTCGCGACCAATCTCGTACTGAAGGTTGAACTCGAGGAGGTCGTGATGGAACGGAGCTTGCGTATCAACGGTTTGGTGGGGTGCATTGCGCTGTGCTGGGGTTGCTCGGGTGAGAGGCTGGAACTGGGCGAAACCGGGTCTTCGGGAGCAGCAGGTTCGTCGGGCCAGGGAGCCA
>JAEZYO010000634.1 GCA_023419055.1 Pseudomonadota bacterium
CGGCAGAGTCGCGCGCTGGAAGGCGGAGTCGCGCAGCTGGAAGGCGGAGTCGCGCGCTAGGAGGCAGAGTCGCGGCGCTGAGAAGGAGAGTCGCGGCGCCGAGATGGCGGGGTTACTCGGCGGGGGCGGGGGCGGGCTCGGGGGTGCCGGCTCCGTCGGTGGGGCGCTCGGCGGAGCGGGCCTGGGCGCGAGCGCGCTTTTCGTGGTGATCCTGGGCGATGAGGACGTAGACGGAGGGGACGACGAAGAGCGTGAAGATGGTGCCGATGGTCATGCCGCCGACGAGCACGACGCCGATCGAGTTGCGCGCTTCGGCGCCGGGACCGGTGACCAGGGTGAGCGGGAAGTGGCCGACCACGGTGGCGACGGTGGTCATCAAGATCGGGCGCAGGCGCGTGATCGCGGCGTGGTGCACGGCGTCGATCTTGCTGAGGCCGGCTTCCTGCTGGAGGTTCGCGAACTCGACGATCAGGATGCCGTTCTTCGCGATGAGGCCGACGAGCGTGACGAGCCCGACCTGCGAGTAGATATTGAGCGTGGTGGTCCAGCCTTCCGTCGCGGCGAAGCTCATGCCCGGAGGACCGGAGAACTTGAGGAAGGTGAAGATGAGCGCGCCGAACATGGCGAGCGGCACGGAGCCGGCGAGCACCACGAAGGGGTCGCGGAACGAATTGAACTGGGCCGCGAGCGCGAGGAAGATGAGCACGATGGCGAGGCCCATCGCGGGCAGGAACTTGCCCGACTCCTGCCGCAGCTGGCGTGACTCACCGGTGTAGTCGACGCGCGCGCCGGGGGGCAGGATCTCCTTCGCCTTCTTCTCGAGAACCTGGAGCCCGGCGTCGAGCGAGCGCGGAGCGACGCCCGAGATCTTGACCGCGTTGAGCTGCTGGAAGCGGTTCAGGGTGCGCGGCTCGATGCCTTCCTTGATGGTGGCGATGGCGCCGAGCGGAACGAGCTGCCCGTTCGGGCCCGTGACGTGGATCTCCCGGAGCTGCGCGGGGGTCAGGCGAGCGGAGCGCTCGATCTGCGGGATGACCTTATAGCTCCGGCCCTCGATGTTGAAGCGATTGACGAAGTTGCCGCCGAGCATCGAGGCGAGATCGGCCGCGACGTTCTGCATGGTGAGGCCCATGGAGGCCACCTTGTCGCGATCGATGACGATCTCGCTCTTGGCTTGATCGATGCGCACGTCGGTTTGCGGCGGGAACGCGAACTCGCCGCTCTTCACCGCCTCCTGGACGAGCTGATCGGCGTACTCGAGGAGCTTCGCGTGATCTTCCGTGGACGCGATCACGAACTCGACCGGGAAGAAGCCGGGGCTCGGCAGCGCGGGCGGCAAGAACACGGGCGCCCGGATACCGGTGATGCCCATCGTCTTTTGGCTGAGCTCTGCCTGGATCGGAAAGATGTCCCGCTCGCGGTCGGCCCACGACTTCATGAGCGCGCCGCCGAAGCCGCCGGTCGGGAAGGTGATCTGGAAGCTCTGATCGAACTCCGGCACCGAGGCGAAGATCTTCTGCACCTGCTCGGTGTACGGAGTCAGCTGCTCGAGCGTCGCGTTCGCCGGCACGTCGATGGCGCCGAACACCACGCCCTGGTCCTCGTTGGGCGCGAGCTCCTGCGGCGAGAACAGGTACATCGGGATCGTCACCAGCGTGATCACGATCCAGACGGCGTAGACGGCCCCGCGCGCCTGCAGCGTGCGCCCGAGAGCTCGCCCGTAGTGGTTGCGCAGCCCCTCGAACGCGCGCGTGACCAGGCGGTAGAGCCGGCTGTTCATGTGGTCGGCCGTGAGCAGGCGCGACGACATCATCGGCGAGAGCGTGAGCGCGACCACGCCGGAGATGAACACGGCGCCGGCGAGCGTGAAGGCGAACTCGCGGAAGAGCGCGCCCGTCAGGCCGCCCTGGAAGCCGATCGGCGCGTACACCGCGGCGAGCGTGATGGTCATCGCGATGATGGGACCGACGAGCTCGCGCGCGCTGATGAGCGCCGCTTCGAAGGGCTTCTTGCCTTCACTGATGTTGCGCTCGACGTTCTCGACCACGACGATGGCGTCGTCGACGACGAGGCCGACGGAGAGCACGACCGCGAGCAGGGTGAGCAGGTTCAACGTGAAGCCGAACACCTGCATCAAGAACACGGCGCCGATCAGCGAGACCGGGATCGCCACGAGCGGCACGAGCACGCTGCGGAGCGAGCCCAGGAACAAGAAGATGACGACGATGACGATGAACACGGTCTCGGTGAGCGTCTTCACCACCTCGTCGACCGCGTTGTTGATGTAGTTCGTCGAGTCGAAGGCGATGGTCGCCTGCATCCCCGTCGGGAGCTCGGCCTTGATGTTCTTGAGCTCGTCCCGCACGGCCGCGATCACGTCGAGGGAGTTCGCGTTGGGCAGCACCCAGACGCCCATGAACACCTCCTTGCGGCCGCTCATGCGCACGTCCTGGTCGTAGGTGTCGGCGCCGAGCACGACGTCCGCGATGTCCTCGAGGCGCACGAGCGCGCCGTCCTTCTCGCGCACCACGAGCTTCTTGAAGCCTTCGACGGTCTGGAGATCGGTCGTCGCCGTGAGGTTCAGCTGAACGAGCTGCCCCTTGGTCTGGCCGACGGCGGCGAGCGCGTTGTTGGCGGCTAGGGCCTGGCGCACCTCCGCCGGGCTCACGCTGAGAGCCGCCATGCGGTCGGGCTTCAGCCAGGCACGCAGGGCGAACGTGCGGCCGCCCAGGATCTCGGCGCGCTGAATGCCTTCGATGGCGGAGAGGCGCGGCTGAACGACGCGGATCAGGTAATCGGTGACCTGATTCTCCTCCAGGATGGTCGAGCCGAAGCTCATGTACATCGCCGCGATCTGCGCGTCGGACGGCTCGATGCTGATGGCGGGGACCTCCGCTTCCGGCGGGAGATCCGCGCGCACCTGGTTCACGCGCGTGCTGATGTCGGCGAGCGCGTCACCGGCCGGGAAGTTGAGCTTGAGGCGAACGTTGATGGTCGAGAGGCCCTGAACGCTCTGCGACTCGATGAAATCGATGCCGTCCGCTGCCGCAATCGATCGCTCGATCGGGGTGGTGATGAACCCGCGCACCAGATCGGCGCTCGCGCCGACGTACGCGGTGCGCACCGTGACCGTCGCGCTCTCGAGCCTCGGGTACTGGCGCACGTTGAGCGAGCGAATCGCCTGGAGCCCGGCGATTACGATCACCAGGTTGACGACGATCGCGAGGACCGGACGGCGGATGAAGAGATCGGTGAACTTCATGGCGGTTTCGCCCGAGCAGCGGTCGGTCGCAGTGCCTTATTGATTCTGGGGACGAGGAGACAGCTCGGCCTTCGGCTTGACCGTGTTGTCGACGACGACGAAGGAGCCGTTACGGAGCTTGAACGCGCCAGAGGTCACGACCTCTTGCCCGGCTTCAACCCCCTCGAGCACGGCGACGAAATCGCCGCGCGCCTCGCCGAGCTTCACGAACTGCTGGCGCGCGATCTTTCGCGGCTTGCCGTCGGGGCCCTTGCCGTCTTCGAGACGGAAAATGGAGTCACCGTACGAGGCGTGCACCACCGCGGTGAGCGGGATCGCGACCACCTTGCCCTCCTCCGGGAGCACGATCTCCACTCGCAGGAACATGCCGGGCCGGAGCGATTCGGCTTCGTTCGGGAGCGTGGCGCGCACCTTGATGTTGCGGGTCACCGGGTCGATGGCGGGATCGATCGCGCTGATGGTCCCCTCGACGAGCGGCTTGGTGGCTTCCCCCTCGTAGGCGCGGATGGTCATGCCGGTCTTCAAGCTCGAGAGGTAGCGCTGAGGGAGCGTGAAGTCGGAGAAGACGGCGTCCGTCGACTCCAGCACGGCCACGCGAGTGCCGGGCGCGAGGTACTGCCCGATGTTGACCTCACGAATACCGAGCTTGCCGCTGAAGGGAGCTCGGATCACCTTGCGCGCGATCTGAGCCTCGAGGGCGGCCGCGTCGGCGGCCAGGCTCTTGTACTCCGCGTCGTCCGAGTCGACCTCGGCCTGCGAGATCGCGCCGGACGCCACCAGCGCTTGAGAGCGCTTGAGCTGCGTCAAAGCGAGATCGCGCCGCGCCTTGGTCGACACGAGCTGCGCGCGCTCGACGTTCGTATCGAGCTCGACCAGCACTTCGCCGCGCTTCACGATGTCGCCCGACTCGAAATGGAGCTTCGTGACGATGCCGGGCGAGTCGTTGCTGAGATCGACGCCCTTTCCAGAGACCACGCTCGACACCGCCGAGAGGGTCCCTTCCCAGTTCTGGGAGCTCGCCACCGCCGTCCCCACCACCTCCGGCGGCGGACCGGCCTTTTGCATCTCCTTGCCGAACCCGATCAGCATGCTGATTTGAGATGCCTTCACCGCGACGAGGCCGCCGATCACGACGAGCAAACCCACGACGACGATCAACGCTCGCACCAGCTTGCGACGCCGCGTGGGCTTCTTCGCCGACGGCCCAGCCAACGACTCGCTCGGGTGGAGGACTGGACCAGGATGCTCGGTCGTGGCGCGTGCCAGGGTTGTCTCCTCGTCAGAGTCCGGACCCGAAGCCCTTGGTTCGGATGCGCGGGACGGACCTCTAGTGTTGCTCGCTTCTGACGTCACGCAGCCCTACCTAGGGCAATGCGCAAAAGACCGCCACCCCGGCTCTGCGTTTCATTCCTGTGACATGAGCCCGATCGACGGGTCGAACGCGCGGTAACACCCAGGAGGGTTCTCTGGCTCGCCGAGATGGGGCCTTTCTCGCAGTGACCTCGAGCCCGATGGATCCAACGTTGCACCGAGCGTGGCGGGCGAGCACGCCGTTCGTCTCGCAGAGCTCGTCGATCGTCCTTTCGATTTTGAAAAGTGTCGGACGCTGCCCTCCGGCCCACGGGCGGGGCGGAGCCGGCGCGGACGCGATCCGCCGAGCCTTGGCGACCGAGCGCGCTGAACTATGATCGCGCCGATGCTTCGCAACGCTTCGCCGTTCGTTCTGTCCGTTTCGGTCGCGTTCTTCGCCGCTTGCTCGCACGACGCGCCCCCGCCGGCCGAGTCCCCGGGCGCGCCGCCGGAAAGCACGGCGACGCCGGTGGAGACGACTCCTGCCGAGCCCGCCGAACCTGCCGAGCCTGCGGAGCCCGGGGGCGAACCTTCGGCCTCCGATTCGCCGCCCGCGCGTCCTGCCGGCAAGCGCGCTCCCTGCACCCT
>JAEZYO010000645.1 GCA_023419055.1 Pseudomonadota bacterium
CCCGAGCTCGACGCCACCCACCGCATAGGTGCCACAAAGGGTGGCGACGACGCCGTGCCCGTGCACGGAGGGAAAGCTTTCCGTGTAGAAGGGCGCGCTGCCGGCACCGAAACGGGTAGCGAGCGACAGACTCGCCGTCGCCTCGATGCGACCCGTGAGGAAGCAGGGTGTGCCGAGCGGTTCTGCCCGAAGCTGACCGGCCGCCGTCACGCTCCAGAGCACGGCGCCGACCCAGAGCCGAGACTTCAACCACTTCATGGCGGGCTCATTTCTCGGATCCAGCGTTCCAAGAGGATCTTCGCGGTGCCGTCGACACGTTCCGTCGCGAGCGGCGGCATCTGCTTGAAGAAGCCGCGCCGCGAAACGGGCTCGAGCAGCCGGCTCTCCTCCGGGCGTCCAGGTTCGACGACGGAACCGACCGCTGAGCGGTAGGTAGCAGTATCTTGCGGGGTGCCGAGGGCGTTCACGGAGAGCGAGAAATCGAGCTCGCTTTCCGGATCGAAACAGCGAGCCCCCGAACGCTCGGGCCTATTTTGATGGTGGCAGTGGCTGCAATTCGCGTGCAGGTAGCCGAGCGCGGCACTTTCGATTTCACTGCCGGGCACCTCGTACGACGCCGCCGGTGGAGCCGTGAGCAGTCCAGCCGCGCTCAGCGCAGCGAGATCCGGCTCGCCTTCGGGCGCTGACGACAGCTGGATCGCCGCGAAGCCGAGCACGAAGCTCTTCCGACCGCCATGGCACGCGCCGCACTCGTTGGAGGCGGGGACGTCGTGTTGCGTTCCAGCTGCGTCGATGGCGCCGAAGGGAACCGCGTCGGCGTCGCTTTGATCGTCCCTCCAAAGGTAAGCGAGCGCGACCCATTGGTCGGGGGCCACCTTCTCGAGCAGCCGAGTTTCCACGCGGAGCCCGTCTCGCGTAAACTCCTTCCAGAACTTGGTGCCGACGGGGAACACCCAGGAATCCATGTCACTCGTGTCGATGCGCGTCTCCTTCGGTATCCACCACCAGCGCCGCTTCGTCGCTCCGTCGCTCCACAGCTCGAATCGCGGCGCATAGGCCTTCACGGCGGGCTCGAGGATTCCGCGCGCCGTGTCCGTGAACAGCCCTGTCTCCGAGAGTCGCTGGGGAGCGCGTGAGATCCGCTCTTCGTCGACCTCGTCGCACACCCAGTAGCGTCCGCAGGCCGCCGTGGAGAGAGCGAGCGCGCCGGCGAGAACGTTGGATCCGCTCCAAGCCCGGAGTCGAGGTCGCGCCGAGAGGGGCGCTTTGGCTGCTGCCATGGGCAGTATCTAGTGACGCCGTTCTCCGCCTCTCATTCCCCGGTTCAGGGGGGTTGCCCCCGCGAAAAATGGTCGAACGAGACGGCTGGCGCCAGGGAGGGCAGAGCCCAAGGTTTCCGGCCGATGCTTCACGCCCATGACGTTCGCGGCCTTCTGCGATTGCTCGGCGAAGTTAGGGAGCTCGGTGCGAACCCTACAGCCTGGCGAGGCCACTTGGCCTCGTCCTTGCAGCGCTGGCTCGGCGGCAGAGCAACCCTCGCGTTGGAGCTTGTCTTTCCGGAAGAGCACCCGGCCGCCGATCATTCGCACGCCTGCCGGAGCGTCGCCAACCTGCTCGACTCCGCGGACAGCGGCGTCGACGTCGGGAGCCGCGAGCGCTTTTACGAAGACATGATGTGGTACGACCACGGCGCTGACGACACGCTCGCCTGCCTCGTGCCGCTCTATGGCACCCAGTACACTCGCTCGCGTCACGAAATCGTTGCCGATGACCGCTGGTATCGATCGGCGCTCGCCAACGAGCAGCTCCGTACCCACGACTGTGATCACTTCATCGTCTCGACGGTACCGATCGTGCCGGGTACGGTCGCATCGCTCGCGTTGTTCCGAGCCTGGGGCGACAAACCGTTCGGTGCGCGCGAGCAGCTCATCGTCGCGCTGATTCACGAGGAACTCGCCAAAGAGTGGGCAGCCGCTCGAGAGCCGTACCTCTCTCCCCGGCAACGTGAGGTCCTCCACCTCCTCTGCCGGGGAGCCTCGGAAAAGGAAGTCGCGGCGGCGCTCGAGCTCTCGGTCCACACCGTCCATGACCACGTCAAGGCTCTGCATCGAGCCTACGGGGCGCGCTCCCGTGGTGAGCTCATGGCGCGCGCCCTCGAGAAACGCGCCCGTGTCCGCCTCGCGAGTACCCGCGCGGACTGGTAGAGCTGACACCCGGATCAGGACGTGGGTGCGCGCGCAGCCCTCAGGATCCGCTGCCTTCGCCCCCCTGACCACCGCCCCCGGTGTAGTCGGCGCAGAGAAACTCGCAAGCCGCGAGGGTCTCGAAGTTGTTGTCATTCCCTTGGCAGCCGCCGTACGTGAACGGCTCGCACTCACCAGTGGCCGGGTTGTGCCAGTAGCGTTGAAGCGCACCATCACACGGCCCTGGATCGGACGGCAGGTCGCAAGCATCGACCTGCGGGTCACTCTGGGCGCAGCCAGCGTTCGGATTGTTGCCGAAGGAGCAGCACTTCCAGCGAGGAGTGTTCCCATAGCGAATGCATTCACATCCTTCGTAAGAAGCGTTGGTGCCACCACTTCCGCACCCGGGACACGCGCCGGAAGCACAAGAGGAACACGTGTCGCCCGGCTGCTCGCAAGTCGTACTGGCACCCGGGCACTGACTCACGGGGCCGCCACAATGGGTGCTACTGCCGTTCCCACCGCCACCGCTCGTCGAGCCGCCGCTTCCCGAGCTCCCAGCGCCACTCGAAGGCGAGCTACCCCCGCTCGACCCGCTGCCCCCCGATGAGCCGCCGACCGCATCGCGATCGGGATCTCCGTTCTTGGCGTCACCCCCACAGCTCCAAACCGTCGTGAGCGCCAGCGCTAGCGTGAACGCCGCCGTCCATCGTCCCATGAGCCGCAGCTAGTGCAACGAACAAGCCAGCTTGACGGCCCGATTTTGCGCAGAAAACGCGCCATTGTGCCTGGTTGTGTCACGAAGTGCTTTCCGGCCCTGACATCGAGATCGCACCGGCGATCGGTCAGCGCGTCCTCTCCTTGTTCCTACGCCGGTGGCGTCGTCAGCTGCGACACCGCTCAACTCGGTGCTTCCGCCGAGCGGCAGTTCGGGATCGTGGTCGCGCAGGTGGCGAACACCGCCGAGCTCGCGAGCCGGATTTCGATCGCGCGATCGACACCTTCGTGCTCACGACGGCGCCAGTCGCCTGATTTCCTGATCGTGTCTCCCCACCAGGTTGATCTCCGCGCCGAGCGCTCGGGGAAGGGCTCGGGGCGCATCTACACACGCTGACCTACGAGTGCTCCGACGCTTCCGGCAATGTCGCGCACGCTCTCGTTGCGGTCACGGTTCCGCACTAGCCGTTCGAGAGCGGAGCTTTACGCTCTCCGCCGCCACTGAGCGAAACTACGCTCGTCACCAGTGCGAAGTCGCGTCCCGCAAACGCCCCCTCCTTGCGAGACGTGTTACGCTTTCGCGGCGCGACAACAGGAGGTAGAGCCGTGAACCGCATCTTCACCCGCATCTTCGACGTCGTCGTCCCCGCCACGATCGCGTGTGACCCGGATTCGCACGCTTCACCCGAATTTACGCTGCAGTTCTCTTCTGACGGCGCAATCCCGTATCCGCAGGTCATTTTCTGGGAAGGCGGAAACCAGGTTCGACTGCTCCGCGGAGACGAGGTTCGCGAGATCGCACCGCTGGTGTTCGCGGTCACGTTGCCCGAAGGCTCGCTCCGACCCGGCACGTATCGAATCCAGGTCGAAGGCTGCAAGCGCGCCGACATCGAGCGGGCCGGCGGAGACGACTGGGTCAAGGTGTTCGCGGAGGTGCGCGTCTCGCCCGCGCCCCGCCCTCTGGTGCAAGCGGGTCGAAGCGAGGGCGTACGCGTCTACTTCGGCATTCACAAGCACATGCACCAGCCGTACTACGACGCGACCAATCCGCTCCACTGGGACGGAGAGAAGCAGAGCATCTTCGGTGACCGGCGCGGGCCCTACAGTGACTTCATCCCTGCCGCCGTCCGTCAGTACATCGACGCAGGTCTCCCCCACGCTGGGCTTTCAACGAGCTTCAGCGGGACGCTCATCGCCCAGCTCGATCGCTGCGCCCGCGAAGGGCTCTGCGGTGGAGCCTTCGAGGATTGGAACCAGCCGCTGTCCGCGCTCGCCCGTGAACGAACGGCGCTCGGGAACCCTCGTGTCGCCTTCACTGCCTTCGGCTTCCACCACCCGCTGATGGCGCTCATTCCGGAGCGCGACATCGTGCGCAGCATCGAGCTACACCGCGCGATCATCGAGCGCGCGTTCGGCGTGAGCGCGAGCCGCGTCCTCTTTCCCCCGGAGACGGCGTTTCACGTGCGCATGATCCCTGCGCTTCGCAAGGCAGGGGTCGATGCCGTGATCTACGACTCGATCCATCGCTTCCGTGCGTGCCGCGACTACCCGTACGCAGGCAAAGAAGAAGGGATGCTCCCGCCGAACCCCGCCGAGCA
This sequence comes from Pseudomonadota bacterium, assembly GCA_023419055.1. The sequence continues at coordinate 4,499 of JAEZYO010000645.1, forward strand.
GGTGAATCCAGCCGTCAATGACTGGATGCAGCTTCAAAACGTTTGGGCCGGCAGTAAAATCAGCCCTTCACTCCTGCGCCCGGAGACCATCCGGTACGAAGATCCCGACGGAGAGGTAACCACGATCATCGGAGTGCCGGCGGAGCGGTACATCGGAAACGAGGACGCGCGTGGCGGGTTCGGAGCGCTGCAGTACCCGAGCGTTCTCGGACAGGTCTTCGATCGCATCGTCGCCGACAACAGCTTCGACCCGAAGCGCCCGCCATTTTTCTTGCTGCATTCGGACGGTGACAACTACGGTGGCGGCACGGACAGCTACTACAAGCACAACACCGCGGGCCTCGTGAACTGGCTCCGCGAAGATCCGCGCTTCGAGCTGACGACCATCGACGACTACCTCGAGCGCTTCCCGCCGCCACCCACGCCTGCGGTTCACATCGAGCCAGGGGCGTGGAGCGGCGCCGACAACGGTGACCCTCAGTTTCGGAAGTGGTTCAGCCGCGCCGAGCAGGACTACTCGCCCGATCTGAACTCTTGGGCGGTGCTCACCGCGCTGCAAAACCTGGTGCACTCGCTCGAGGACGCGCGTCTGGCGGGCGACCTGCTCCCGGAGCTCGTCGAGCTGATGCTCCGCGCCGAAACGAGCTGCTACTGGTATTGGACCGGACAAGAGGTCTGGGACCGTCAGGTGACGAACGCGGCCAATCGCGTCTTCGAGCTCACGGCGAGCGTGCGCGCCGACCTTCCACGCCGCGACGTGACGGGCCCGACGATCTTCCCACCCTGGCTCTTGCCCGAAAATCCGGGCGGGAAGGCGTGGGGGCAAGGCGGGCTGGTGGACGCTCCACCCGTCGGGGTGCTTCACACCTTCGTCCACGACGTCTCCGGGCTCGAGCGCGTGGAGCTCGTGCTTCGCGAATCAGCTCGAGAACGCAGGCTGCCGCTTCGCGATCAGGGGCCGTACCCGTCGCGCACCGGTGCGCTCTCGAGCGCGCGGCTCTTCACCGCGCAGCTACCGCCCGGCGCGGGTGACGTGCGCTACTTCGTCGAGGCGGTCGACAGCCGCGGCAACGTCGCCAGGAGCTCGCTGGAACGCGTGTTCCTCGCCTGAACCGCGCTTCTCGGGTCGAGCCTCGACGTCCCAATCCGAGTCGACACCAAGCTCGAGTCCCGTACGCTCAGGGCCGAATGATTGATGACGGAGGGGCTATTTTCGTCCTCTCTACCGTCTGGAGGTTCACTGTCAGTCTCAGCGAACCTTCATGCGCGCAAAAGCCAGCCTGTCCCTCGCGTCCTGCCTCTTGCTGTCCTTGGCCTGCTCGTCGGAGTCGGGATCTCCCGCGGGAAGTGGTGGCCAGTCGGGCGGGAGCGCAGGCTCCGCGGGCGCCGCTCCGAGTAGCGGAGGCGCGGGAGGAGGTGGTGGCCAGCCGACGACGACGGGCGGAACGTCCTCAGGCGGCCAAGCCGGCTCGGGTGGCGGCACCAGCGGCGGAGCGAGCGGGAGTGGCGGCGCCGGCGGCGGAAACGGCGGAAACGCCGGCGGTGGTGGCGCTCCGGCGGGCGGGAGCGCTGGAACCGGCGGTAGCGGCGGAGGGGTCAGCACGGCGACCCCGAGCCCAGGCTGTGGGACGGGCGGACGTCCTGACGGCGGCAAAGTGTACGTCGCGGGCGTGTCGTGGCTCCTGTTCCCGGAGAGCTACGACGGCAACGAGCCGCTGCCCGTGCTGTTCGGCTTCCACGGCTGCGGCATGGGGAACCGCGGCGACGGTAGCCGCACCGAGTACAGCGATCTCACGAACGGCAGCGCCTTCGAGGACGAGTACGTGCGAGCCATTCCCCTCTCCTCCGACGCTGGAGGTTGCTGGAATTACAACACCGACATCACGCGCGTGAAGGCGCTCTACGACGAGCTCGCGAACGACTACTGCATCGACACGAGCCGAGTCTTCGCGACAGGTCACAGCTCGGGCGCGCAGTTCATCGTGCAGCTCTTGATCGGAAGCCACACCGCCGACGCCGAGCATTTCAACTTCAAGGGAGTGGCCCCGGTCGCCGCCTCGGCGTACGGACCCATCGCCACGCCGACGCCCGTCATGTACATCCAGAACGTCTTCGACCAGGTTCGGATGTCGAACGGCAAAGACGCCGTCGACACGTTCGTCGCGGGGAACTCCTGCGACTCGACCTCGACCGAGCTGACCGTGCAGGGCGCCGGCTGTAACAGCAGCGGCACCTCCGTCGATCCTGGGTGCATCAAATACGACGGCTGCGACGTGCCCACCGTCTGGTGTTCGCACAACGATCCCGCGTACTCGAATACCGGGCACGGCGTGCCCTGCTTCACGGCCAAGGCGACCGACGAGTTCTTCAAGAGCCTCGACTGACAGAGCCCGATTCACGTCGCCTGGGACTGCCGACGGCTCGTCCATTTCGAGGCGTGACGGCGGCGAAGCCGTGCCAAGTCAAGTGAAGTGCCGGTGGAGGCACGCGCTCACGAGCGCCGCTAGTCCCGTCCTCAAACCGAGATCTCCTCCGACGTGCGCCTGCCCCTCAGGGCGAGCTCACACCCGGCATTTCACGAAAAACTGGCCGATCTCGGACGAGCGCGAGGCGCAGGAGCGCCATCGCGTATTCGAGCTCGCGGCTCGACAAGGCACCGTCGTGATCGAGCGTGACCGTGTAGGTGGCGGCCAGGGTCGGAACCACGCGCCAGACGGGGAACCCGATCTCCCAGTTCAGGCGTTGGACCGCCAACGCCACATCGGCAAGCTTCGCCTCCTCGACGGTGAGCGCCGCCTGCGCGACGAAGCGCACCTGATCGTCGAGCCAGTAGACATCGAGCCCGAAGTCACCGATCTCACCGATGTCGAACGTGATGGTGAGGCCGTAGTGCCGCCGAAAGTAGTCGACTTGCCGTTCCCGGAGGTACACGGCGAGCGCCTCGATACCCGCGAGGTGCACTCCGGGATGCGGCGGCAACACCGGCAGATCCATGTCAACTCCGCGGCTCGTGCAGGTGTTGCTCCATCTCGACCCAGAGCTCCTCGCAGAGCCCGGGGCGAAACGCGGCGTCCTTGAAGGCGGCGTGCTCTCTCCGATACATCGCGAGCAGCCCCGGGTTGTCGCGCGCCGACGAACGCACGTTCGCCAGTCGATCGGCGGCTTTGACGAGCAGCGCGAGGTGGTGACTCTCGGACACCGCCTTCAGTCGTTCGTGCAGCAGCGCCTTGCGTTCCTTCCGAGTCGCGCCCGGCGGGTCGGTCACGATCTCGACGCAGCGCCTGACGAAAGCCCCGAAAGCTTCCTCGATCGCCTCGGCCGTCACGCTCGTGTCCTCGAGGACGTCGTGGAGGTAAGCCACCGCTCGAGCCGGCTCGGTAGCGTCGATGCTGGAAACGATCTTCGCTACCTCGTCCAGATGAACGACATAGGGACCGGTCCCGTACTTTTGCTCCCCGTGCGCCGTGACCGCAAAGTCCCTCGCGTTGGTGCTCACCTCTTCAGAGTACAGGAATCCTCCGCCGGGGACCACGAAGCGCGTCCTCGGCACGAGCGTCGGACCATTTCGCGCACTCCGACGTCACGGCGGATGAACGCCGTGCACCTCTCGCAATTTCGGTTGATCTCGCACCAGCGCGAGCCGTAGGAGCGCGATGGCGTACTCGAGGCTGCGGCTCGACAGCGCTCCCGTGTGATCGAGGGTGACCGTGTAGGTCGCGGACAAAGACGGCACCACCCGCCACAGCGGGAAGCCGATCTCCGAGTTGAGCCGCTCGAGCGCGAGAGCGATCTCGGCGAGCCTGGCCTCGTCGACAGCGAGCGCGGACTGGGCGACGAAGCGCACCTGATCGTCGAGCCAGTAGACCGAGATCTCGAACAAGATCGCCTCCCCGATATCGAGGAGGATTTTGACGTGGTCCCGCCACCTGTACTTGAAGCCCCGCTCGCGAAGGTAAGCTGCGAGCCCCTGGAGATCCGAAATGAACACCCCGGGGTGCGGGGGCAAGACCGGTAGCTCCATGCGGGCCAGCATACGAGCTCCCGCGACTGGCTGAAAATGGGCAGGATGGGTCCCCATGAAGCGTGGTGTCGAGAGCCAGACGGCGGTGCTGGTGTGCATGGCGAGGGCGCTCGCGCACGAGCGCACGGCGGACGCGGAGTTTTCGGATCCCACGGCGCTGAGGTCGACCACCCCGACTCGCAGCGCCAGAAGCGCGTCCGAGCAGCGCCACTCGGCCCACCACGTGGATCTGGGAAGGGGTCGTGATGTACCTCGCGTTACCCGAAATAGAATCGACCTCGAGGCGAGCCGCTGCGCTCCAATTTCACGCCCGAAGCCATGCGGTCGCTCCTCGAAGTTCCACTTCGGAGTCGACAGGGACGACGACCTGGGTTCGATCGCGCTCGAGCTCTCGCCCGAGCTCGCCAACGCGGCGCGCCGAATCCGGCACAACCGAGTGGTAGTGGCCAGTCGATTGCCGGCGTGAGCTCCAGCCGGCGCGGTCTCTAGCGCGCACGCCGAAGGTTCAGGGCGTCGGGCAACAGTATTCGCCGTGCGCAACGGAGACGCAGTCGGAAGGCGCGGCCGACGAGACGCAGTAATAGGCGTACGGCGTCGCCGGCTTCGACGCGCAGTTCTCCACGTCCTCGTCCGCTTCGCGCTCGCACGCGACTCCATCGACATAAAAGCAGGCGGTGAGGTCGTCCTCCTCCGCAACGCAGCCGTCCGTGACCAGTCGAATGATCCCGGCTTCGCAGTCGTATTCGGAGGTCGGTTCGCTCGACAAACAAGCGAAGTAGTCGACACCGAGACCGGCGCACACCGCCTCGTAATTGTTCGCGTAGCCGTCACACGTCTCCGGGCAGTCGACGCCACACTGCGCCGCGTACTTCTGGCAGAACGAGCGACAAGCCGCCTCGTGGTCGGCGAGCGTGGCGCTGGCCGAACCCCCGCCGGAGCTCGACCCGCTGGCCCCACCTGGCGTCGAGCCGCCCGCGCTCGCGGCGCCACCAGCTCCGCCCGCGCTCGTCCCGCCACCCGTTCCCCCTGCCGACCCGTTTCCGGGCCCTCCACCTCCGTCATCGGCTTCGGTTCCGCACCCGAGGACAACCACCATGAGACCCACCATCACACCGTATTTTGGCATTGGGTGCTGATTGTCACCTTCTGGGGAAAGCTGGACAACTATCGCGCGTTCCTTCGAAAGATCGCGACGCTCGGAGCGCGGGCTCGACCCCGAAAGGAGAAACCCTCGTAAAGATGCCCCGCCCCGTTTGGCGTGGCCGCGAGCGCGGAAAGGCATTAGGTCATCCGCCCATGTCCGAAAACCTGCTCATCGCCGACGGCCTCGTCGTCGTCCTCAAGTACACGCTCAAGTCCGACGAGGGAGAGGTGCTCGACGCCTCAACGGCGGATGATCCGATGGCCTACCTGCACGGCGCGGACAACATCGTTCCGGGTCTCGAACGAGCGCTCACCGGCAAGACGGCGGGCTACGCCGGTAAGGTGAGCGTGGCTCCCGAGGACGGCTACGGCGAGCGTGAAGACCTCCCGCTGCAAAAGGTGCCGCGCGGCGCGTTCCCTGCCGACGCCGAGATCGAAGCCGGCATGCAGTTCTTCGTCGAAGGACCAAACGACGAGCATGCGCCGATCTGGATCGCGAAAATCGAAGGCGATCAGGTCTTCATCGACCAGCAGCATCCGCTCGCGGGCAAGACGCTGCATTTCGACGTGGAAGTGCTCAAGGTCCGCGCCGCGACACCGAACGAGCTGAGTCACGGCCACCCGCACGGCGCCGACGGCCACGACCATCACCATCATTGACGCCCGATAGGCCCTGAACGCGTCTCCGAATACCGGACGCGCGCGCCTAACGGGCCGATGGAGCGGTTCTTGCTGGAAGCGCGCCATGCGCCTTCTTCTCTTGGTATTGGGGGTCACGGTGTTGCTCGTCGGCGCCACCGTGACGCCCGCCCGTGCCGCTCCGGATACAGTCGACGTCGACGGCGCCGATTCAGCGCCGTTCGCGAGTCCGGCGTGGGACCTTCGGCGCCTCATTCTGGCGGCACAACTCGGCTTCGCCTCGCCCGGGGGGCTCGTCGGCGTGGAGGCGGAGGTCGGTGTGGCTCCGTGGTTATCGATGGGTGCCGGCACGGCGCCGTCGCTGAAGGGCGACCTCGAATTTTCGAGCCAAGTCGGTTTTGGGCGACCCCGCGTTTCCTCTTCGATTCTTCGGCGTTCGGAGCGGACCTGGGTTTCTCGATGGGATCGTACGAGGAGCCAGCGCTTCTCGACGAACACGCCCCGTCGAAGGCTCACGACGACGCGACGTGGCTCAACGCCGCCGCGCGCTACCACTACCTGAGCGACGGCGGCTTTTCCTTCCGCAGCTTTCTGGGTGCTGCCGTACTCGCCAACCCCGGGGGCGGGCGGTGCACCGACGGAGCGGACCCGGTGGAGTGCGACAGGCTGACGCTCGGGTTCATCGGCGCGGCGGTCGGGTACGCGTTTTACACCGGTTCCTGAAGGTTGAAATGTGTAGCCGCCCCGATGCAGCCGTGCGCAATTTCACCCCGAAGGATTGATGAGCCATGAATCGACCGCGTCGTTCGAAGCTTGGGGTGTCGTGGTGGATGTTCGGAGCGACGCTCCTCTCGTCAGTGGTGCCACTCGCTTGCGGAGACGATGACGACCCGAGCACGCCTGGCAGTGGGAGCAGCGCCGGCGTGGGGGGAAAGGATGGCACCACGGCGTCCGGTGGAAGTTCGAGCGGGGCGCCTGGCGATGCCGGACAGGGAGGCGAAACGCCGGCGGCTGGTGGATCGGCGGGCGCTACCGGCGGCGGCGAGACGGGTGGAGAGGGCGGAGCCATCGGCGGTCAAGGTGGTCTCGGCGGGGACGGAGGCGACGGCGAAGCGGGGCAGGGAGCGGGCGGCATGCCCGAGCTCGTCAATATCGTCGGCGACGGCTGGGACAGGTCTCAGCGCACGTGGGCGCCCGACAAATTGTTCGACGGCGGCGGCTGGCCGTGGTCACCGATCAGCCCGACCGGGTGGGCTCAGTACGAGTTCCTCGTGAAGCCGGCGAGCATCCAATCTTACGGGTTGGTCTCCGGAAGCGACACCCCAGAGCAAGATCCACGCAGCTGGGTCCTGCTCGGCAATGACACCGGCCCCGACGCAGACGAGGCGAGCGACAGCGAATGGACGATCCTCGACTCGCGCAGCGACCAGGGCCCGTTCGCGGAGCGCAACACCCTCTACACGTTCGACGTGTCGACTCCCGGCTCCTTCAAGTTCTATCGCCTGAAAGTGACCGCGAACAACGGCGACGCGAGACTGAAGATCGCTGAGCTCGAGCTCTACGCGACCCCCGGTGTGAACGCCATCGACGGGGTGCGCGCGACGGGGTTCCCGCTCTACGCGGAAGGTCCGAATCGCCTGTACGACCGCGATCCCGAGACCAAATTCTACACCACCTTTGCGGACACCTGGGTGCAGTACGAGCTCCGCGCCGCGACGGCTCCGGTCGAGGCCTACGCCATCGTCACGGCCAATGACGTCCCGGAGCGTGATCCGCGGAGCTGGAAGTTACTCGCCAACGACACCGGCCCGGACGCGAACGACGCGAGTGACAGTGAGTGGACCGTGCTCGACACGCAGACCGATCAGGGGCCGTTCCCCGAGCGCAAGCAGCGCTACACGTACCCGATCGAAAATCCTGGCACGTACAAGTTTTATCGCTTGAAGGTCGAGAGCTCGAACGGCGCTCCGGCGCTCCAGTTCTCCGAGTTCGAGCTCCTCGCCCGCTGAGTCGCGAACGAACTAGAGCTCCCGCCGTTCGTTGGGCATAATGCCGACGATGAGCGGGACCGTCGGGCGAGTTCGCGTTGGTGTTGTCGTGCTTTCGTGCGTCGTGAACCTCGGCGCCTGCGGAGGTGACGATGACGAGGGTGGGAGCTCGAGCGGTTCAGGCGCCTCCGGCGGAGTCCCTCCGGAGGCTTCTGGCGGCACCGTGAACAGCGCCGGTTCTTCCGGGGCGGGCACCGGCGCGACGTCATCCGGCGGTAAGGGGGGCGCAGCGGGGTCGTCGGGCGGCACCGGTTCGTCGGGAGCGAGCGGCGCGGAGAGCGGCGGCACCTCCGCCGGAGGTGTCGGCGGCGGCGGCACTGAAGACGCGGTGGACGCTTTCGGGATCTCGCAACTCCATCCCTCGGCCCCCGGCGGCGCGGAGTGGACCTCCGAGCACTGGGCGGACGGCGACGCTTACTCGATCACCGAGCGCATCGACGAAAACGATCCGCTCGGCCTCTCTGGGATGCGCGGCACCGGGACGCTCGAGGTCACCGGGGACGGAGAGCTCGTCATGGGCGGCTCGCAGCCACGCATCTACGTCTACCCGGCCGAAAAAGCCTCTTGGCAGAACATCGAGGTCACCGTCTATTACCAGCGGGTAGACGACGACGCGACCGCGTACGCTGGACTCGTAGTGGGCGTCCGGAGCGGGCCCGACGGACACACCACCGAGACGGCGTGCGACGCCCACACCTACTACGCGAGGTTACGCCACGACGGGGCGATCGACTTCGAGAAGGAGCTGAAGCATCCGGCTAGCAGCACGGGGAGCCGAATCGAGCCCGAAGAGGTTTGGCCTCCAGACGGTGCTTTGCCCACGGGTGAATGGATCGGCTGGAAGTTCGTGATCTACAACCTGACTTCGTCGAGCGTGGCCCTCGAGTCGTATCGCGACCTGACGCTCGGACAAGACGGCGGAGATTGGCAGCTGATGAACGAGCTCGTCGACGACGGAGGTTGGTCGGTCGAGACCGACTGCGCCGAGCACGAGCCGGTCGACGGTGAATCGGACTTGATCGTCACGGCGGGTGGAGCCGTGCTGGTTCGGAATACGAACGCCGTCGAGGCGCGTTATCGCTGGATGTCGATACGCGAGATCGAAGCACCGTAGACGATGCTGGCCCACGCGAAGAATCCTCATGTGAAGCGGACGGCGCTCATCTTCGCCGGGCTACTTCCGCTCGTGCTCACTCGGCAGGCGCTGGCTCACCTTCCGGTGCCCGACCACACCTTCAACGCGGGGCCGACCTTCGCCTATGCCCATGCGCCTGTCGTCGATGGTGGGTTCGTTTATGGTGTGGACGTCGCCGGAACCTACGGTCTCTGGTGGGGAGGCGTGGGTGCGCGCGTCTTCGAAACGTTCGAGGCCGACGAGCGCAAGGTCCTGCCCTATGTCGAGGCGGGCCTGTTCTTGTTCCTCAACGTCGGGGGTGGCTACACTTTGGATACTGCGCCGCGCTCGGCGAGCCTTTCGGGACCGCACTTCTTCATCGGATTGCCGGTACCGCTCGCGAAGGTGCAGAGAAGCGCGAGCAGCGACCTCTTCTACGCCGAACCGTACTACCGCGCGACCTACGCCGACGTCGGGACGCTGCATGAGGTCGGCGCCTTCGTGAAGTGGACGAGCTTCATGTAATCCACCCGTGTGATAGGTTCAGGGGATGCGGACAGGGTGCCTGGTGGTGGCGGCAGCGCTCGCGACGTTGGTCTCACGGCAGGCACAGGCCGACTTACGTCTGCCGGACGACCAAGTCACTCTTGGGCCGACGTTCGCGTACGCCTACGCGCCGGAGCTCGAGGGAGCGCTCGTGTACGGCGTGGACGCGGCGGCCGTCTACGCCATCGCCTGGGCAGGCGGAGGCGTCCGCGTGTTCGAGTCGTTCGACGCGGATGAACGCACCGTCCTACCGTACCTCGAAGTCGGGCTCTGGCTCCTCGTCAACGTGGGCGCAGGGTACACGGTGGATACGAGCGGGCGAGACGCCCTTTCGGGGCCACACTTCTTCATCGGCGTCCCCATCCCGGGCATCAAGGACACGTTCGACGGCCTGCTCTACGTCGAGCCCTACTATCGGGCGACGTACGCGAGCGTAGGCACGCTGTACGAAGGGGGCGCCTTCGTGAAGTGGGGCAGCTGGAAATAGACCGAGCTCAGTACAGGTCGCAGTTGTGATCGAGCGCGCTACAACCTTCGACCAACTCCGCGCACTCCCAGCCGTCACGAGCTTCTTCCGTGCTCTCCGCAATGTCGTCACCGCCGAGCTCCACGCCGGCGAGGCAGCTACCGAGACAATCGTTGCACGTGAGAGACGCGAGGTCGGAGTCGTCGTCAGTCGCCTTACACGCCATGACGTGATTGCAGGCCGCGGAACAGTCGATACCCCACTCGTCGTTGTACACGTCGGGCTCACAGGTCTCGATCTCCCCACGCTCACCCTCCACGGTGCTCACGGAAGAGTGGCACCCCGACGCGACCACCATTTGGATCAGCGCCAGAGATGCTGACACGACTGTCAGGGTTCGCGAGCCTTGCCTCCACCAAGCGCGGGAAATCTTCATAGTTGCGGCAGCGCAACGCAAGAAGCGCGCCATGCTCTTCGAAGCGCCGTCGTCACGACCGAACGCGACGGCGGCCGCAAGGGTTGCCCTCACCACGGGGACAGGACGCCGTGACGCCGACAAGCAATTAGCGCCGGCAGTGGGAGCAACTGGGCCGCGAGACCCGTGAGCCACGCTTCGCGCGTCTCGGGATGACGCACTGATTTCGCATTCTTAATCTTCGGCGCAGAACTCGAATGACACTTCGAAGAAGCCTAGTTTCACACTTGATGATCTTTCATCGATTCGCTAGAAGCGGAGCCTGGGCATTGCACTGAATGGAGGAGGAAAGCATGAAGATCTGCGGTTCGTTGGTGGCAATGTTTGGGCTCGTGGCGTGCAACATGATAAACAACCCGCCGATGACGGCTTTCCCGGCGCCGGTCAAGGGAGAGGTTGACCCATTGCTGCCGGAGATCAAGACGGCATTCGAAGCGGACTTTCTCCCCAAGGCGAAGGTGCTGCGCTTGGAGAGTGCCGATCGAACATGGCAGGTTCGCAGGTCCTCCGCAGGCATCGCGATCGCACGCACCGCGCTCGTTCACGTCGGCTTTCAGGTCAACGACAAGTGCTACTATCAACCCCGCATCGTCTATCAAGAGGCGGCGGGCGCCGAGGGTTGGGGCGCCGTGAAGCTCGGGGACTGGGTGCGCGCCTACAGCAAGGAGCAGTCCATGGGTGGCAACGCTGCGTTCAAGGCCGAGCCCCTACCTTTCTCTCCGGACTCGACCGACAAGAGCGATGCGAACCCGATCGATTGCGCCGCCATCGCCAAGACGGGAAACGAGTTCCGACACTGCGAGGGGACCGCGAATCTGTGTGAGGTTCACTGACGGCGCTTGTCAGGACACGGCGCCAGGCTCGTCCGCGTTCTCGTCGACAGACTGCACGATACCCGACTCGAAAGCCGCAAGTATTCGCTGCAGGTTGAGAACAACGATCGTGCGACACTCGAGCGCAAGAGAGAGCCGCCCAGCAAGGTAGATCGCCAGGCTGCTATACATCGCATCGAAGCTAGCCACCGGCGCGGACACATCGAGCCGTATCAGATCGATCTGATACTGATACTGCGTAAATGGTAGAGCCAATGCCGCATCATCTAGACTACCAGACCTATTCTTGAGCGGTCCCTGGGGTGCGCCGACGGGCTCGATCGCTTCGGGAAGCGTTCCGGCGCGATTCGACTGGGCTGGCTTTTCCAGCCCGCTCCGTTGCTCGGTGTTCTTTCCGATCGTCCGCCGTTGCGCGACGTAGTGGGCTGCCGCTGAGCGTTCCCCACCGGCTTGGGGCGTAACCCCGATGGGATTGATGGTGATGATGAAGAAGACTATCGGGAAAGCGTTGAGGATGAAGTTCAGGAGGTACTCGTCCATGACCTTGAGCACCTCTTTCCTTGCCTCCCAAAGCCGCGGCGTCTCGGGTGTGATGTCGTCGATATTGACGTCGCGCCGCGTGTTGTCGCGATAGTGGACCATTATCCACTTCGACAGTCAGCGCACTCTGGAATGCCTGCGAAGGTTCCCCGCGTGCACCGGACGACGACGCATCGCGCTGAACCTGCTCTTCCTCTTCGTCTCGCCCGGCGCACTCGGCACATCCACGTTGCAGGTGGACCGCGTCTCGCTGAAACTTACACCGCGCCGGGCCTTTCTTCTCCTCGGCCTCCCACCTGGCGGACATGCGCTGCAGCAGCGCCGCTACGATCCGCGAGTTGTCAATCGGCACCTCCTCGTCTTCTCTCGCCGCTTCGCGACCGACGCGTGCAACGGCTCCTGCACCCATGCCGGGAGCCGAACCCTCGCTTCGCACCACGTGATCCGCGACGCGATCGGCTTCGAGCTCGAGCGCGTCGCCGGGCTGACTCAACTCCAGCGCGGTTTGGATTGGCGAGCGCTTACTCGTCGCAACCGCGCGGTGCGGGACGGCCGCGGCTTGCGGCTTCTTGCGAAGAGGCTCGTACGCCGACATGGTGCTACGGGGGAGCGAGCTGAGTGAGGTCCAGGCCCGAATCGTCCACGATCAGCGCGGCGAAGTCGATGTTCATCGCCTCGATTTCGGGAATGCCCGCAGCCTGGTTGATCGCTACGGCCGCTCGCCGGTACGCCGTTCAGACTCGGCGGTGCCAGGTGAAATAGGTGTCGAGCAGCGCGGCGATGGCGGCGGGGGCGCCCACCCGGAGCTCCGTAAAGACGGCTCGCGTGCGCGCGGGATAGCGAGAGTCGATGAAGTTGGTGACGGCGGAGTAGAGCTCGGCGCGGCGGGTGTTGCGCGCCTGATTGATGCGCCTCGAGTCGGTGTCGCCCACGGCCTTTTCGGTCTGATTCGCCTCCCGCAACGCGTCGCCTCCTGGTGGTTCGAAGAGCCAGTAGCGCGCAGGCACGCTGGTCGATACCAGCGCTTCGAGACCGGAAGCGTTGGGCGACCACTCGGCGAGCCGGACGTCGAGGTCTCGATGATCGTCTACCTCGCGAATGACTTCGAACGTCCGCGATGCACGTAGGTCTTTCTGGCCATGGTTAGGTGACGATGGGAGTTTCCTGCATCAGACCACCGTTCTTGGTGTTGGCCTTGCAGTTGACACGTCCGGTCGTGTGGGAAAAGCCACCTCCAAAAGGAGTGGCCATGTCGAAGTTGTTGCCGACGATGATCAGGCCATCCGCGGGGATCGCGCCCGAGTTCCAGTTGATCGCGGTGGTGGTGACCGAGACGGTGTTCCCCATGATGTTGACTCGGTCGATGGATCCGCTCTCGTACCTGACGAACTCCGAGCCGGAGGTGGCAGTGACGCCGTGAAGGAGGATGCTGAAGCAGGCGGCGTTGATGCGCAGGGCGTAGGTGTACGAACCGCAGCGACCGCCGATCCATTGCAGGCCACCGTGACTGCCGTCGATGCTGATGCCGCGCGTGAGCGCCTCGCAGTCGTAGTTGTTGAGGAACACTTCGCCGCCCCTGCAGGAGATCCCGGTCTGGCAGTTCGAGATGCGGAGCTGGGTGGCGAAGAAGCGCGATCCGGCGGGCTGAGTCGAGGTGACCCGCACGCCTTCGCCGAACTCGCACATGATCGCGAGATCGTGGATGTAGGCCTCGGTAGTGTCGCTCTCCAGGGATCGAGGGGTCCCGGTGGTGCGCGTGTTCTGAAGCTTCATGTCGTGCAGGTGCACGACCGAGCCGGACTGAAGCAGCAGGATCGGCCCGTCGATGTCGCCCTGGAGGAGCGAGTGCGTACCGTGTCCCTTGAGCTCGACCTTGGCGCCGTTCGGGATCACGATCTTGCGCCCGGCCGTCATCGCGAAGGCGCCGAAGCAGTAGGTGCCGTTCCCGCTCAGGATGTGCTCGTTGGACACGGCGGGCGCGATCGCCTGCAGGTCGGCCTGCGAATTGATGACGAAGTCGACGCACGAAGGCCCGCTCGGTCCGGTCGGTCCGGTCCGCCCAGTGGGGCCGGTGCTGCCGGCTCCGGAAGCACCGGTGGGACCCGTTCGTCCCGTAGGGCCCGTAGGACCAGGCGTGCCGTTGGAGCCCGCAGGGCCCGTCGGGCCAGGAGGACCGCCAAAGGGTCCCGTCGGTCCGGTAACTCCCTGTGAGCCGGGCGCGCCCGCCGAACCGGGCACGCCTTGTGGACCCGTGGGTCCGGTCGATCCGGTGTTCCCCTTCAGGCCCTGTGGACCTTGGAGCCCCTGAACACCCTGCGGCCCCGTCGGACCGCCGGGTTCTCCGTCAGCCCCCGCGGGTCCAGTCGGTCCGGTGGGTCCACCGAATGCTCCCGTAGGACCAACCGGTCCGGTATCACCCTTCGGTCCAGTGGGTCCACCGAACGCCCCCGTCGGCCCGAGCGGTCCCGTAGGCCCAGTGGGTCCACCGAACGCTCCAGTTGGGCCCACGTTGCCCGTAGGCCCGGTTGCCCCCTGAGCGCCCGCTGCTCCCGCTGGGCCCGTCGGGCCACGGCAATCACAGGGATCGGGTGGCGGTGGTGGTGGCGGATCCGGCTCTGGCGGAGCTGGATCATCGGGCTCCGTCTCTGCCGGCTCGATCAGGATCTTGGGCATCAGACTGCTCCCAGCTCGTCGTCACTCTCGTCGTCGTTGTCGCTGTCGCCCGACTCCACGCCCTGCGCGTCGTCCTCGGTCAGCGCTTCTCTCGTCGCCTCGTCCCAACTCGGAAGGTCCGTCTGCTGGTCCTCCTCGCTCAGCAAGTCGTCGAGGCCGAGCGCGGTGAGCTCCTCGGTCGTCAAACCCGCGTCGGGAAACGATCGCAGATCCGCCGCGCGCCGCCGAAAGCGCGCCACGGCGCCGTCGAGGTTTGCTCCCTGGTGGCTCTGAGCGTCCAGCTGCTGACGCAAACGCTCGACCTCCTGCGGATCGCCCGTGTTGGCGAGCCGTCGCTGCGTCGAGCGCAGTCGAGCGCGCTGAAGCGCGCGCGCGAGCTTCGCGTATCTCGCCATCTGCAGGTACGTCGCGACCATGGCCTGGGCGCTCCGTCGCTCGAGGTAGTCGTCCGGCGCGAGCTGCTCGGCGGGGTCCTCGGTCGCTGACGGCTGCTCGGCTGCATCAGGGCCGAGCTCGCCGGCGTTCGGGGTGGTCACGATGGTCTCTTTCTGGTCGTCGTGCTGCGTGGTGCTCATTGCTTACGATCCTGGAGCAGTCGGATGAACGTTGCCTGCAGGGCACTCCTGACGGCCGCTCTCACGTTCGAGGGCGGCCTCGGCGAGTTCGAGGTGTCGTCACCGAGCACGAAGAGCACCTGGTTGTGCTCGTCACGGAGCTCGTTGACGTTGGCGACCGCGGCCCGGTCGTTGAAGTGCCGCGAGACGTAGTTGACGTGCGTGGTCTGGTTCAGCGTCGTGATGTTCATGATTTCGCCGTTCGTGATGAACGACAGCAGCGTCGAACCGACCTGCTCGGCGGAGCGGTTGCGGGTGACCTCGACGGTGCCTCCGAGCACCAGGACCTGCGCCAGCAAGAGCTCGCGCGCCGGTGGCAGATTGCCCGCGCTCGCGATGCGGAGCGGCGGCCTGGGCTGACCGCTCACGCCCGACCGATCCAGGCGCAGAGCGAACTGGTTGCCGTTGACCCCCACGTGATCGAGCCCGAGCAAGACGGCAGGGAAATACGAGAGCGGCGCCGTGGACTTGTTCGGCGGCTGGCGCGCGACCTTCCACTCGTAGACGACCTGGTTGTTGTTGAAGAGCAGGTTGCCGCCGTTCCCGATGAACAGCCGAGGGCTGTTGTCCTCGTCGTCGGTCAGGTGTTTGACGGCGCGCTCGGCCGCCGTGTACCCCTCGACATCGTCGCCGTCGAGCACGCCCTCGAGCTGCGAAGCCTCCCAGGGGCGACCCAGGTTCTGCACGAAGACCACGTCACCTATCGCGAAGCGATCGGTCGTGAGGTCCGATCCGTGGTTGCCGCGAGAGCTGAAGTAGTTGCCGTCGACGGTCACCGGACCCGTGGAGACGACGTGGAGCGCCCGCCCTTCTGGCTGCACCACCGTGTTGTTGACCAACCGCAACGACGAATTGACGCTGCTGAGGCCGCCCCTGTTCGCGAGCACGTAGCGCAGGTCACCGATGTCGTCGGCCGCGCCCGTGCCCGCCAGCATGACGGCGATCCCCGCGCGAACTCCGGCGCGGGGCGAGAGCGTGCTCGTCGCGGCGGTGCCGTTCTCCGTCACGCGGTTCCCGGAGATGTTCAGCCCCTCGCCGTTCAGCACGAACACGCCGTTGATCGGCACCGTGATCATGCGATCGAGCTCGCGTTCGAGCGGGCTCTCGGGGCTCTGCACGTCGAAGATCGCGTTGTCTCGGATGACGTTGTTGACGATGTCGAGCCCACCAGTGGCGGCCGCGAGCACGATGCCGCCGAACGGCAGCACCGAGATGACGCTCGGCCCGTACACGGATCCCGGGAACGGCAAGACGTCGCCGATGTCGGGCAAGTCGAGGCCCACGCGCAGCAGGTTGCCGTGGATCGTGTTGCCCTCGATCCGGCAAGCTTCGACCTCGATCAGATCGCCGCCTCGCTGGAGCAAGCCGAGCACGGTGATGACCGAGATGCCGCTCGCGAACATGTCCTGGATGTCGTTGTCGGCGATGACGAGATCCCGGATCAGCCCCTCGTCGACCGGCACCCACTCGACGCCCTCGTCGTCGTCGAAGCCCGCGCCGACGTTGCGACCGAGCGCGATGTGCGGCGAGCCCTGAACGACGGGAGTGAGCTGGCCCGTCCCGGCGCCGCCGACGCGCCGAGCGCGGCGCGGCGAAGTACCGGCGACGTGCCAGAGGACGCTGCCGATGGTGATGCCGTGCCCGAGGCCTCCTCGGATGCGATTCTTGCGGATCTCGACGCCCGTCGAGTTGCCGCGGATCTGGATGCCACCGAAGGCGGCGCGAACGTCGAGGCAGTTGGCGAGCGGGCTCTCGGGCGCCGAGTCGTGGCACTCGGGGATCGCCTGGACGGTGTTGCCCTCGACGACGATGTTGCGGCCGCGCACGACGAGCGCGGCGTGCTCGCTCACCGTGCTCCCGTCGAGACGGATGCGGCACTTGGCGACGCGGATGCCGTCGCCATTTTCGATGTCGATGGCGGGCTGCGTCTCGGTCGCGGTCTCCGTGTCGAACATCTCGCCCTTCTCGTCTTCTTCCGTATCGCTCGGCGGCTCGAGCTCGATGGGAGATCGATCCTCGTCCTCGAGGTCGGACTCCGAAGCCGTCGCGACCTCGCTCGGCGCCACGGAGAAGTTCGAGCTCGCGAGGATCGTGAGACCGCGGAGCTCGATGTCTCGAGCTCGCGAGCCGCGCACCGCGACGCCGATCTGGCCGAACGGACGCAGCGTCGAGTCTTCCAGCTTCACGAGCTCCGAGCTGTCGATGCTGACGAGAGGCGAAAGAGGCGGCACCGGGCTCACCGCGACGCCGTTGGCCGAAAGGTCACGGATGGAGACGAGCTCGCACGCCGACAGCATCAAGCCGGGGCGCTGAGCGGGCTGCAGCGTCATGGCCTCGACGTCCGCCGACGCCACCTGACTGAAGAGCACGAGGGGAGCGCTGCCTTCGGCGGTATCGGGCAGGAACTCACCGTCCTCGTCGAGCGTCCCCGAGATCGTGGCGACGCCCCTCAACGTGAGATCCGTGACACGCCTCGCGAGGATCGCGGTCTGCTCGACGGCGCGCAGCGTGAGCCCGCTCAGGGTGATGGACTCGGAGTCTCGGATCTCGAGCAGCGTGCCGGAAGCGTTCACGGGGCTCTCGATGACCGTCCCCGCTCCGCAGCCCTCCAGCACCACGTCGCGTCGATCTTCGATCAGGATCTTCTCGTCGTAGACCCCGGGGCGAATGCCGATCCGGCCGCCGGACGCCGGAAGGGCCTCGATCGCGGCCTGGATCGACTCGAAGTCGCCCGTGCTGCTGACGCCGTCTCCGACCGTGAACGTGAAGCAGCCTTGATCGCCGATCCGTCGCAGGCGCGACCGGCAATCTCCGTTCTCGCCCACCACCACCGATACCGGCGAGACGTCCGTTCTCGCACGGAGGTGCAAGAGCGAGAGCGGCGTGTAGAAGTGGCGCGGCCCGTGCGGAGCGACTCCGCCGGCGTTCAAGAGATCGAACGGCACGACGCGAGTGGCGTCGGCGACGCGGAGCGCGGCGACCCAGTAGTCGCCGGGGCGTCCCTCGTTCGTGAACACGGGCACGATGCCGGTGTCACCGAGCGTGTCCCCGTCAGCGTCTCGAGGCACCGGCAGCGTGACGTCGCCGGACGATTGGTGCCACATCCGCATGTAGAAGTAGCGAACGTTCGGGTCACTCGTTCCCGCGTTGAGCCGGGCCGCATCGGGGTGACTTTCGTCCCATTTCGACACGAGCGCCCGGACCGCGTCCTCGTCGATCTGAACGCTGAAGGCGCGCGTCGCGGGATCGTACGACTCCTCGACTCGCCCGAACACGCCCACCTCCGCGGCCACCTTGCGAAAGTGCGGATCGTCCGGTTGGTTCGGCACGTCGCCGCCGTCGAGCAGCGCCGCGAACGGCAAGAGCTCGATCACGCGCCCGCGCAGGGGAATCTGCTCTTCGCTCGCGGGCGGCGCCAGAAGTTCGACCGTGGACGCCTGGACGTCGACCTTGACGCGATAGAGCGGCCCGCCGTTGTCGAGCGCCCACACGAAGCGATCCGCGGCTGCCAGCATGATGCGCAGCGTCGCGTTCTGTGACCCCTGAAAGCTCGCGCTCGGCGCGCAGGGGCCGCACGGATCCCCGGTCTCACCCGGCTTGAAGACGAGCTGCAGCCGGGCCCGCGACTTGAGCTCGAAGGTCTCTCGGTCGAACTCCGAAGTCTCGTTGCCCGGCGACACGCCCTCGAGCTCGTTGATCAGCTCTTCGAAAGCGTCCGTGCAGTTCTCGGCGTCCGTGCTGCGCACCTCCACTCGACGCATGCGTCGCACGCGCACCGACGTGTCGGCGC
This sequence comes from Pseudomonadota bacterium, assembly GCA_023419055.1. The sequence continues at coordinate 23,401 of JAEZYO010000645.1, forward strand.
CGCGCAGCATCGCCTCCGCGAGCTCCTGGTCTTCGACCACCGAGACGCTCTGCTCCCAGGCGTGAAGGAAGTAGAGGTATCGCGCCTCCTCACCGGTGCCTCCGAACACCCCCGGGAGGTCGGAGGCGCGGAGCTGCAGGTAATCGCGCTGAAAAACGAACGACTCGAGACGTTCGAGCTCGTGACGCAGGCCTCCGAGGAACATCGTCCCGGGCCTGATCGCCACGTTGTAGATCGGTGTCGAGGTGAGGACGCCGTTCTCGTCGGCGAGCAGCACGTCCTGAGCGTCCAGTGGATCGTCCGAGCGCAAGCTGGCGCCGGGCTCCGGCGGCGGGTCCTCGGGCGAGAACGGCAACGGCGAGTCCGAGAGCGGGATCCCGTGCGCGATCGTGAAGCCGAGGTCCGGGCTGCCCTCGGGGCCCACGACGTCGAGCCAGAGGCGCCGTTGATCTTCCTCGTCGAGGACGGCGCTCTCGTTGAAATCGGAGTCCAGCAGCACGCGCCCCTGCTGCAGGTTGAGGCTCGTGTAGTGCTTGATCGGTTGGTGGAGGAGGCGGGAGATATCTACGCTCATGGCAGCACCGTGCGCTTAGCGGCGATCGAGCAAGAGCTCGAGGAAACGAAGGCTGAGCCGGCGCAACCGGGTCGCTTCGGGCGAATCATTGATGTCGGCGAGCGCGAACATGATTTGGTCACCCACTTGAGTGAACGGGACGCCCTGGGGTCCTCCGGTCGAGAGCACGTCGCTCGGCACGTCCTGGATCTCCGGGCCGTCCGTGGGAGACGCGAGAGCGCTCGTCGTGGCGGAGAACACCGAGTGGGTCGATTGATTGTGCGTCGATACTTGCATCAGCTCCGCGAGGGCTAGGAGGGAAAGGATCGTCTTGGTCACGCTCTCCGCGAAGCGATTGCCGCCCACTTGGAGCGTCGCGCCGACAGCGAACACGTGAGAGAACACCGGCGCCTTGTATCCACTGACGGGCACCCGGAAGACGGAGCGCTCGGTCAGGCCGCGCAAGCGAAACGCAAACTGGTTCCCTTCGAGCGAGAGGTGATCCAGGGAAAGCAAGGCGACCGGGAAGTACGAGATGGGCGCCCTCAATCGGGTGGGAGGAATGCGCCGGAGCACCCAGTCGTAGGTCACTTGGTTGTTGTTGAAGACGACGTTGCCCCCGTCGCCGACCATCAAGCGGCGCCGCTCCCCCGGCGAGTCCTCGTCGGGCGAGTTCTGCAGGTACTTCTCCGTCGCGGGCATCGGACTATAGACGGAGTTGAAGATGGGCGACTCGTCCTCCCAGGGCGGCCCCATGTTCATGAC
>JAEZYO010000673.1 GCA_023419055.1 Pseudomonadota bacterium
GAAGAGCTGGTTCAGCACGACCTGCGGGAAGACGTCCTTCTTCAGCTCGAGCACTAGGCGCATGCCGTCGCGGTCGCTCTCGTCGCGAGCCTCGCGGATGCCCTCGATGCGCTTGTCGCGCATCAGCTCGCCGATCTTCGCGTGCAGGCGAGCTTTGTTCACCTGATACGGCAGCTCCGTGACCACGATCTGCTCGCGATCCGGGCTGCCGGTCACCTTCTCGACCTCGGTGACGGCGCGCACGACCACGTTACCGCGACCGGTCCGATACGCCTGCGTGAAGCCGGCGCGCCCGTAGATCTGACCCCCCGTCGGGAAATCCGGACCCTGCACGAAGCGCATCAGGTCCTCGATCGTCGAGTTGGGCTCCTTGATCAAAGCGATCGTGGCGTCGATCACTTCACCCAGGTTGTGAGGGGGGATGTTGGTCGCCATGCCGACCGCGATCCCGTTCGACCCGTTGACCAACAGGTTCGGGAACCGGGAGGGCAGCACGACCGGCTCGTCACGGCTGCCGTCGAAGTTCGGCTGGTGATCGACGGTATCCTTCTCGATGTCGGCGAGCAGCTCGACGGTGATCTTGGCGAGCCGGCACTCGGTGTAGCGGTAAGCCGCCGCCGCGTCGCCGTCGACGGACCCGAAGTTGCCCTGCCCGTCGACCAGCATGTGCCGCATGCTGAAGTCCTGGGCCAGGCGGACGAGCGCGTCGTAGACGCTGGCGTCGCCGTGCGGGTGGAAGTTGCCGAGCACCTCGCCCACGACGCGGGCGCACTTGCTGTACGCGCCGCCCGGGTTCAGGTTCAGCCCGCGCATCGCGAAGAGGATGCGACGATGCACCGGCTTCAAGCCATCCCGCACGTCCGGGATGGCTCGACCGATGATCACGCTCATCGCGTAATCCAGGTACGAGGTGCGCATCTCGTCCTGGATGCTGATCGGGTGCTCGTGGGGCGACTGCGGAGGAGTTTGTTCGTTATCCATACGTCACGCGAAGGCGGCGAAAACAGCGAGCCTCACGGCCGGATTTGCGTCGCTTCGAGGCTACGGGCGTAGCGTAGCGGGGCCCCGCTGACAACTCGTTCAGGCCCCTTTCCTTCGACTTTCGTCCGGCTACCGGAGCGCTTCGAGGAGGCGCCAGGTAATCGCCAATCCGAGCAGGAAAATCAGCCAGATCCACCAGGGTTGCGGACGCGCTTCGGCGTTGCTCGCGCGCGGCCTTTCGAGTAGGCGAAGGCGCGCCTCGAGCTCGTCCACTCGGTCCTCGAGCAAGCGGAATCGTTCCCCGACCTCGAGGTCTTCACGCTCCGCGGGGCGAGGTGCGGAGATCAACGTATCCGGATCGGCGCCGGCCCCCACGCCCGTGCTCGGCAGCGTCCGCTCGCGGGGCCGCCCGGGCGTCGAAATGGCAACGTCGATCTCTTCGATCGAGCTTCGCGGCGTCGGCGGCGGATCGCTGTCGACTTTGGGCGGAACCCTCACGCTGTGCGGCCCGGTCCCCTCGAAGCCATCGCTGTCCGGCGGGTCGTCGGGCGGGTCACCAGGATCGGTCGGGGTAGCGCCGGGTGCTGCCACCCGCGTGTTTTATCAGGTTCACGCCGCCTAGTCTCGCTGCGCGCGAACCCGCGCGCGCCGCCGCAAAAGCGCACCCAGGGCGCAAGCGAGCAGCGCGAGCCCGCCGAGCCGTCCAGAGCTTGCCCCAAGGACTCGACAGCCGTAGCCGACGTCGGGCGTCGGGTGCTCTCAACCAGCTCTACCCGACCGGGCTCGTGACGAGCAAGCGACGTCCGCTCCCCGTACACCGGGTAGCGGTATCCGAGCGGGGCGCTATTGCTTCGCGCCGCGGCGCTGCTTGCGTCGCAGCAACATGCCAAGCCCTGCGGCGAGCGGGACGAGACTACCGAGGGTGCCGGAGCCTGCGCCTGCAACGCGGCAGCCACAGCCGTTGTCGGTCGTCTCACCGCCGGAAGGTGTGACCGAAGCGCCGCCCACTCCAGCTGGCGCCCCGCCGCTCGCTCCCGCGATGCCCGCTCCGCCGCTCGATGAAGCCCCGCCAGCCGCAGGCGCGCTGCCTCCCGTGCTCGGCGCGCCGCCCGCGCCGCTCGATGCTCCGCCCGTCCCACCGGGGGACGCTCCGCCGTTCGCGCTGCCACCGCCTGCCAAGCCGCCCGTGCCCGCTCCAGCCGTCCCGCCGCCGCCACCCGCGCCGCCGCTTCCAACGGGGGGATCCATGTCGAGGCCGAAGAAGCGGACGACGTCGGGGAAGAACCCCATGGGCGTGAGGTCGTGCATGTTCCCCGTGGTCGCCGTGCCGGTGCTCACTTCGAACAGCACCGTCCCGGTGTCGTCCTTGTAAGACTTGCGGGTCCAACCGTTGATCGGCTGATTGTTCTCGCTCGTGGCGTCCGCGTCGGTCAACCCGTGGACGTTGGTCCACTGCGCCGTCTGAGCGGGGATCATCGTCGAGCCTTGCAGGATCGGATCATTCGTGCCGTGAATGAGCAAGAAGCGCGGCCAGGGGCCGCTGAACCCCTGAGGGCCGGCGCTGCGCACTTCGTCGCCCCACTGCATCGCGGTCCTGTTCGGAGCCGCCTGATTGCAGATGCCGCAGCTGTTGCCTCCGGTCCAAG
>JAEZYO010000683.1 GCA_023419055.1 Pseudomonadota bacterium
ACCTGAAGGGGCCCGCGCCGCTCCACGACCTCGAGAAGAAGGTCGTGGGTCTCGCTCGCAAGCGCTTCATGGCGGCGCCGCGCTGGGCGGACGAGCGTGAGGGCTTGATGGGTCGAGTGCTCCGCGAGTGCCCCCCGGGGACGATCGTCGTCTACGCGCTGCTTCGGCCGAAGCTCGACCCCAAGCTCCCGATCCGGCGTTTCCGCTGGATGGACCTCTCACTGCTCGACGCCGTCCGAACGGGCTCGTTCGGGTACGCGGGTATGACCGACTCCGCTCGCGACGCCGCGCTCGAAGACGAACGCCGCATGCTCGCGGGATGCGAAGGCGTGGTCTCCCTCTCGACGTACACGGCCGACTCCGTCGCGCGTGACATCGGCTACCCGCGAGACAAGATCACTCCCATCGGTGCGGGCCCCGCGCTCGAGGTGCAATCCACGTCGGCGGAGGACAAGGCGCGCTTCGAGTCCGGGAAGATCCTCTTCGTCGGCCGCGATTGGAAGCGCAAGCGCGGTGATCTCATCGTCGCGGCGCTGCGGCTCGTGCGGAAGAAGGTGCCGCACGCGTCCCTCACCATCGTCGGCCCGAGCGAGCCTCCCGTACCCGCCGAAGACGGCGTTCATTTCGTGGGTCCGCTCAACAAGGAGAACCCGGAGGAGAACGCGCGGCTCCGCGAGCTCTTCCTGACTTCGAGCGCCTTCTGCATGGCTTCTGCCAGCGAGCCCTGGGGGCTCGTCTACGTCGAAGCCGCGCAGTTCGGTCTGCCGGTGGTGGCGCTGAACGACTGGGCGCTGCCCGATATCGTGGTGGACGGCGTGACGGGGCGCCTGGTCCCCTCACCCACGGCGGAGGATCTGGCGGCGGGGCTCGAAGACGTGCTCCGCGATCCAGCCCGCGCCGCCCAGATGGGCCGCGCCGCGAAAGAACGCGTGGCGCGCGTGCTCTCGTGGCCAGCCGTCGTCGACCGCATGCTCGATCGCTTGTGCCCAGAGGCGCTCGGTGACCGAAAGCCGATCCCGCTCAGGGAGCCGCGCGCGTGATCGGCTCGGCGAACTCGACGAGGTAGAGCTCGGTCCGGTCGAGGTCGAGCTTGCGCTTGACCGCGAGGTGCTCGAGCAGGTCGTCCGCCGAAGCGAACGGCTCTTCGATCCCCGCTGGCATGAGCGGCCTCTTCACGCGGGCGAACCAGAAGGTCTGCGTCCCGACGCGCTCGAACAGGCGCTTCCTCGCGGCCTCGAAATCGCGCTCGATGAAGAGATCTCGGCCCGGAAAGGTGCTGCCGTCGTAGTGATGCGGGAAACCCCACACCGGCTGGGGGGGCGCAAGCTCGACGCGTAAAGGGAGCGCTTCGGTCGATGGGAACGCCACGACGGGCAGGCGCGCGTCGTCCCCCGACTCGGCCACCGCGGCGACGACTCCGCGCCAATTGCCCGGGCGCTGATCGAGGAGGTCTATCTTGGTGATCCGGTACGCGCCGCCGAGCGCGAGCACGGCGAGCACCGCCGCGGCGGCCTTACCACCCACGGCCGATTCGAAGAGCAGCCAGGTCGCGATCCAGATGCACGGGGCGAAGGCGGCGAAGTAGCGCAGCTGCACCGCCGCGGCGCCGCCGAGCAACCCGGCGACGGCAAAGAGCGGGATGACCATCAGCGTCACGAGCCCGAGCACGCGAGTCGCGCGCGAGACCCCGAGATCCGAGCGCTTCTCCCGCCGGTAGCGCCACCCGAGGCCGACGAGGATGGCGAGCACCACGGCGAGCCCCACGATGTCTTGAAACGGATCACGCCGCACGGCGTGCGGGATGAAAAAGCGCGGGAAGGCGTAGAGGATCTCGAGCGCGTCGGGCTCCGTCGGTTCGGCGTGGATGCCGACCTGCTGCCGCACCCAGCCGATCAAGGGGAGCGTCGCGACCACTCCGGACACCGCCACCGCTGCCACCTGCTTGAGCGGCATCACCCGTGCGAACAGGAGCGCCATGGTCAGGATGGCGGACGCCAGCCCGGCGACGTAATGCACGTACGACGCGGCGATGCCGAGCGCCGCGACTCCAAACGCTTCCGGCCACGTGCTCTGACCGCGCTGCGAAGCCCGGACCCCGATCCACGCGAGCCCGGAGCCGATCAAGAGCTGCAGGCCGTAGCCTCGCGCCTGAGTCGCCGCGTTCATCACGAACGGCGAGGCAAACAGCGGGAGCAGCGCGATCGCCGCCACGAGCGAAGGGCGCTCCCCCTTGGCCAGAGTCATGGCGCGGAGCGTGATCAGGCACGCCCCGAGAGTGAGCAGCGTCGAGAGCAACCGAGCGAAGCCGATCGAGTCGTTTAGCCGAAGCCACAGGTTCAAACTCAAGAAATAGAGCGGAGGTTGCGCCTCCATTTCGAGCGCCCGGCTGAGCGTTTGCCCGAGAGACGCACGAGCCGTCGTCATCGAGCACGCTTCGTCGAACCAGGTGCCGGCCCGCGCATCGATGAGACCGGCGACGAGCACGAATGCCACGATCCCGAGTGCGTTCGCGCCCTGGCCGAAGCGTGAGAGTTTGGCTGCTTTCATACCAACCTGACTGTTCGTGAGCGGTGGCCCGATCCGAACACAAA